>JAIDJS010000299.1 GCA_029052085.1 Eubacterium sp. | reverse complement strand
TCTTGGATACTTATTGGCAAATTCAGCAAGACCCGTCCCCTCAGCCATTGCTGCTGTAACAGCACAGATTCTGCCGGCGTTTTCCGCAAGCGAACACATGGATTCGCCAAAGGCATCCGAAAAACTCTTTCCGCCGTAATTACATTCGCCTGTTGCAACATCAAATTTTCCTATACCGTGAAACTGCGTCGGATTTTTTTCAGCAGGATCATAGCCCTTGCCTTTTTTTGTATTAACATGAATCAAAACGGAATGGTTATGCTCCTTAGCAGCATTTAAAACAGAAATAAGGCTTTCTATATCATGGCCGTCAATTAAGCCGTAATATCTGAAGCCCAAATCTTCAAAAAAGGTTGCATCATTATAAACACGTTTTCTGATTTCGGTATTAATAAATGTAAAAGCACGATTCATTATATGACCGATTTTCGGAATTCTTGCAAGCACATGCCTGACACCGAATTTTAAATTGAAATAGCCTTTTGAGGTTCTGATATTCGTTAAATGCTTAGACATTGAGCCAACATTACGACTGATGGACATTTTATTGTCATTAAGAATAACAATCAGATTTTCACAGCCGGAAACGCCATTGTTAAACGCTTCAAAAGCAAGTCCGCCCGTTAAGGCACCATCACCTATTACAGCGATAACCTTGCCTTTTTCGCCTTTGATTTTCTTTGCTTTCGCAAGGCCGACTGCCTGAGAAACAGATACGCTGGAATGACCGCTTGAAAATATATCATGCTCGCTTTCAACCGGACGGATAAATCCGCTTATTCCACCCTCTTTTCTAAGAGTGGAAAACTGATTTTTTCTTCCTGTAAGAATTTTATGAGTATAGCACTGATGACCAACATCAAAAACAATCTGATCCGTTGGGCTGTTGAATACCTTATGAAGCGCAACGCTAAGCTCAACCACGCCAAGATTAGAGGCAAGGTGTCCCCCGGTTTCCGAAACGGATTCAACAAGAAATTCTCTTATATCTGAACAAAGCTCTTCAAGCTCAGTATTATCTAACTTTTTAACATCTTCGGGTGAATTTACCCTATCAAGAACAGACATGAAATCATCTCTTTTCTGTATTTAAAACATAGGCAATGAAGAGTAATACGAACCATGTTTAAATTGGTCGATTTCTCTTTATTGCCTATACTACCATATTATGCATAAAAATGCAATATATGTATAATCTTACTTTTTGCGATGAATAAGTTCGCCTGCAAGCATTTCTATAAACTCTGCATTTTCAAATTCAGAAAGTGAAGCGAGCGCACGTGCTGTATATACTTCAACATCATTTTGAGATTCTTCAATACCCTTTAATGATACATAAGTTGTTTTATCATTTTCTGCATCAGAGCCGATTGGCTTTCCAAGCTCTTCACTGTCTCCGATAACATCAAGAATATCATCCTTAATCTGAAATGCAATTCCCAGATGATAAGCAAATTCTTCAGCAGCCTGAAGCTGCTTATTATCCGCACCGGCAGCAATACAGCCTAAAAGACAGGCAGAAGAAATAAGCGCCCCTGTTTTCAGCTTGTGAACGGATAAAATCTGCGCTAAATCGGGAGTTTCGCTTTCATATTTTAAATCTATAACCTGTCCGCCTATCATACCGCACACGCCGCTTTTAGACGATAATACAGAAACTGCTTTTATTCTTTTATCAGCAGACAAATCAGATGCAGCAATCAATTCAAATGCGTGAGTTAAAAGTGCATCTCCTGCAAGAAGGGCTGTTGCTTCGCCGAACGTTTTATGACAGCTTGGATTTCCTCTTCTGAAATCATCGTCATCCATACACGGCAAATCATCATGAATTAAGCTATAGGTGTGTATATATTCAACTGCACAGGCAAAATCAATTGCCTTTTCTTTCTCCAAACCACAGCACTTTGCAAATTCAAGACAAAAAACAGGTCTTAACCTTTTCCCGCCGTTTGCAAGGCTGTATTTCATAGCTTCAACAACCTCATCCTGATGATTTGCACAAACAGGAAGCCTTTCAAGTATTGCTTTTTCAATTATTTCTATATCTTTATCAAGTATATTTTTAAATTCTGCCTTATCCATGTTTTATTCCTTATTGATAGTTGTAATTTTCTGCTTTGCATCATTAAGCTTTTTATTGCATATATCAGCAAGCTTGGTACCCTCTTCAAAAAGCTTCATACTTTCATCAAGCGTTGCTTCGTTTTTTTCAAGTAAGGTTACTATTTCCTCAAGCCTTTCAACAGCTTCTTCATACGTTATCTCTTTAGTCATTTTCAACAACCTCGTTTACTTTACATATTGCCCTGCCATCTGCAAAAGCAATACAGATTTTCTCATTTTCCTTAATTTCCGAAACAGATTTAATGATTTTATCATTTTTTTGTACAACCGAATATCCCCTTGCAAGAACGGCAAGAGGGCTTAACGCATTAAGTTTTCCTGCCAAAGCTGAAAGCTTAAGCATCCTGTTTTCTACAGAGTACAGTATAGAATCACTAAGCCTTGCTTCAAGAACATCAACATTATCCTTATACGCACATATAACCGAATCATAGTTTTCAAGAACCGGAGAATGTGACAATTCAGAAACATACTGCATATTCTCATCAATAATAATATTCATATAGTTTATAAGACTGCTTTTTAACACAGAAAGCTCGCCGGCAAGAATATTCATATCAGGGCATACGAGCTCTGCGGCAGCACTTGGCGTAGGCGCTCTCAAATCAGCAACAAAATCACAAATCGTAAAATCCGTTTCATGACCGACAGCTGACACAATCGGCGTTTTGCAGGCTATTACGGCTCTTGCAACCTCCTCCGTATTAAAGGCCCAAAGATCCTCAATAGACCCTCCACCTCTGCCAGCAATAATGACATCCACATCTTCCATATCATCAAGAAGCCGAATGGATTTCACTATATCGGCACAAGCAGAAGCACCCTGCACAATTGTTGGAGAGATAACAAGCTCCGCAAGCGGATATCTTCTTGCCGTAATATTCTTTATATCTTCAACCGCTGCACCGATATCTGATGTTGCTACACCGATTTTTCTTGGAAAAGACGGAAGCGGCTTTTTTATTTCCGGATCACATACACCCTCTTGAAACAGCTTGTCCTTAAGCTGCTCAAATGCAAGATTAAGTGCACCGACACCATCCGGCTGCATATCATCAACATAAAGCTGATATTCTCCGTTTTTTTCATAGGCTGAAATTCTTCCGCTGCATATAACCTTCATTCCGCTGTCGGGTTTAAATTTCAGCTTAGAAGCATACGATGAAAACATAACGGCTTTAAGCTGGCTGTTTTCATCCTTTAACGTAAAATACATATGCCCCGAAGAATAATAATACTTGAAATTAGAAATTTCTCCGCTGATAAATATATTGCGAAGGGGCGCACTTTCATCAAGCAAAGCCTTAATATATCTATTCACTTGAGAAACAGTTATTACATTCATAATGATTTTAAATAAGCATAAATTGCAATACCTGCAGCATTATCACAGCTGAATTCAGGCTTTGCAAAATACGCATCATATTTCTTTCCTATTTTTTCTTTTATTATGGAATTGCTTGACACACCGCCGGCAAAAACCACAGGCATTTTTCCATACTTTTCTGTTATTCTTTCAAGCATTTCCGAAAGAGTTTCCGTTATATACGATATAACAAATTTTGCAATGTCATTATTGCTTTCATTATTTTCAAACATCTTCCTTGCCTTGTTTTCAACGCCGGACAAGGAGCAGTTTAATCCGTTCATAGATGGTTTTATTTTAAATTCCCTGCCGCTGTTCTGCGCCATTTTATCCAGCTCAGCACCACACGGAAATTTTAAACCCATCATAACACCTGCTCTGTCTACTGCCTGACCTGCTTTTAAATCCGTACTTTCTGAAATAAGCACAGCCTTAATGATTTCTTCATCATCAGGAGTAACAAGAAGCGCTTCTGTTGTGCCTCCCGAAACGTGAAAGGCAATAAAAGGCTCTTTTACCAAATCAAGCCTGTCAACCGAATAAAGAGCCGCAAGAATATGCCCCACCTGATGTGAAGTTTTATACATAGGACATTTCGCAATTGATGAAACACAAACCGCACTGCTTTTTCCGACTAAGAAGCATGGCATATAGCTTCCGTCAACATTTCTTGGCCGTGTACTTACCCCAACTGACTTAATAGCTTTGAAATCAAACTCTTCTGTTAACGCGTTTAACAAAACAGGCAGATTAACCGTATGCTGGAAAACAGCATCACTTTGCCTTAAGCCGCGTTCTCCTTCTTTTACCTCAAGCAATTTCTTTCTTTGAACAATTTTCTGACCGTCAAAAAAAGCAACAGAAGTTGTATAATTGCTTGTATCAAATCCAAGAAACATTATTTACTCCTTGAATAGCTGCCGAGAATACCGTTAATAAAGGAATAATCTTCATTTCCGGAATATTTCTTAGCCAGCTCAACAGCTTCATTGATTGCAACGTTTTCAGGCACGCTCTCAATATAAATCATTTCCGAAAGTGCAAGTCTTAATATGGAAAGATTTACCTTTGGTATACGGTTCAGCTTCCATCCGTTTGAATACGTTTCAATAATTTCATCAAGCTCGCTGATATGATTGAACGTTATCTCAAATAATTCCTTTGCATAATCAGACAAAGCCGAAACATTTTCCGAAAAAATTTCTTCAATCTCCTCAAGCGGCTTGTCCTTAAAAAATTCTTTTTCAAAAAGCAGTATAAATGCCTGCTCTCTCATTTCACTTCGATTCATATTTCCTCCAACGAAAAAACGGCTGAAAATAATTACACTTTCAGCCGAATTTTTTTATAATCACTCTTCAATTTCAGTAGGTTCTGGTGAGCTTTGCGGTTTTTCTTCTTCAACAGAGGCAATAATTACATTAACCTTTGAAACAAGCTTTCCGGTCATATTCTGAACGGCATCCTTAACCACTCTTTGAATTTCTTCGGCAACAGGCTGAATTTTCTTGCCAATTGCAATATTTATACATACACTTATATCCAAATCGTCTCCGTCCTGAGCGATTCTGACGGGAGCCATTACTTTTAAACTGCCCTTTTTTATGGTTGACACGATATCTATAGGTCTGTTAGAAAAACCGACTACACCATCTACATCGCCTGCTGCATTTGTTACAATAGCTGAAATAGCCTCTTCGGATATTACTAATCCGCCTTTGGAATTATGATTTGAAATTTCCATAGTTACTGGCCTCCTTATTTAAGCAAGCAAAATAATCAACGATTATTTTCACTTGTTAAGTATTATAACACAAGAGGCATAAATATACAAGATTAATTTGATTGTATAATGGTAACATTTTCAAAAGTACATTGCAGCTGTGCGGTTGCGATTTCCTTAATCTGCAGAATGATATCATCTGTTAATTCTTCAACATCAACGATTACATCTACCTTTTCGCCGTCTTCGCTGACAACGGCAATACAGTTTTTAACACCTTTTGCCTGAACAAGCGTTTCAATTTTATTTTCAATTTCAATATTTGCTGATATTCTGACAACACTTTCCGAAGCAGAAACACGTGCTTCCTCGCTCTCATCAGTTGCATTGATTACATTCTGAAGCTTTTCAAGCGCAGCATCTCTTGCATTCTGACGATCCATTCTTGCCGAGGAAAAATAATCGCTTGGAGCATCTGTTTCAAGCTCTGTTGTAGCATCAACATATGTAGCTTCGCCAAGTGTTTTGGTATTTCCCGATACAGTGCTTATTTTTGAAGATATATCACTGTTTTCCCAATACCAGTTTCCGCCAAGACCAACAGCCAGCAAAAGCACAAAAATTGAAAGAGCCGTTCTTGTTTTCTTATCCTTCTTCTTTTTAATTTCATCCTCAGTTAATATGCCCTTAACCTTTGCCTTTTTTGCAGCCTTCAATTCTTTGTTTTCATCCATATAAACCATGCCTTTCCGCCCATATAAATCGTTTTATTCATAAACACATTCATCAATGGGCAGATAAATGTATTTTTATTTTTACTTACCTCTGTTATCACCGCTCAGCTTTGAAACCGAAATGCGGTTTGAAGAGATATTAAAAAGTGATGATACACATTGAATCACTCTTTCTCTTACAGCAATGTTATCTCCACCGCTGCAGACTATAGCGATACCCTCAATTTCCGGAAAATTTTCCTGAATCAAAATCGGTCTGTCGCCATCTTTCCCGTCATATATAACATATTCACTATTTTGCGAAGCAGAACTTTCACTTTGTGAATTCTGTATATTTTTTGCATAAACACTTTCGGAAGTGCTTTTTAAAGTTATCATAACTTTACATTTTCCCACTCCGTCTATACTTGAAATAAGATTATTAAGCTTATCATCAAGCTCATTAACATAAGAGGAATAATCTGTTTTAGTAACCTCTGTTTCTTTTTTTGAAGACGGCAGGCTTATTTCAGACAGCAGGATAAGCAAAATCCCGATTACTCCAACTGCAATAAGAATTTTTGTTTTGGAATTCTTTTGTTCAAAAGTATGCTTGAACTTTTCTTTTAAACTATTCACCTATTCGCTTCACTTCCGCAACTACACCTAAATTTTCCAAAAGCAGTGCTTTTACTTCTTCAACATCGTAATCATCAGTTACGGAAACCAAAATTCTGTTAATAAAAATCTCATCTCCGTTTTGCTCCACCTCTGCACTTATTGAAGAGTTATATATTTCATTATCCGTTAAAACCTTTTCAACAGAATACGTAATTTCCTGCTTTGCCGAGCTTTCAACAAGATTTTCATATTCGGTATTAAAATTGAAATCCATTTTAAAACCATCAAAATCGAAATCCGTTAACGGATATAAAAAAGAAATAAAGATAAAAACCGATATGATAACCTTGTAAAATCTTCCCATAGTCCCTTTGGGACTTAATATTGAAAATATGACGGAAACAATCAAAGTTATACATATACAAAACGTCCAGCTTTTAATATAATCCATTTATGTACTTCCCTTTGCAGCAATTAAAATGCCTATTGAAATAATTGTTGTTACCATTGACAGAATTAAAATAACATTCATAACAAGCATTGCATCTGCGAATGCCTTTATTACCAACGAAACGGATTTATCTCCGAACACATCGGAAACAAGACTTGAAAGGGAAAGAAAAAAACGCCATAACACAACTTCAATAATTGCAGGCATAAACACAAGTGCTACTGCAACAATCCCTACAACACCAACGCTTGAACGAATCAATGACGAATAAGACTGTATTGACAATAGACCTTCGCTGATTGCACTGCCGATAACAGGTACAACTGAATTTATTGCGAATCTTATTGAACGCAGCCCTATGGCATCTGCTCTTGAAGCAACAGCGGTTTTAATAGAAAGAACTGATACAAAGCCTGCTGCTGCCATAGAAATAGCTGTTGTAATATATTTTTTCAGAAAAGCCAGAAGAGAACTAAGATTCAGCTCGCTTCTAAGCCCGGAGCAGATACCGATTGCCAGAAAGCAATTTGTCAGCGGAACAAAAATATTTTTGGAAATATAATTTAAGGTCTGAGCTAAAGAAAGCAGCATCGTATTTGTGGAAAAGGCAGCAACTGTATTGCCTGAGGCCGCAACTATAATACAGAATACGGGAACAAAGGCAAATACAAAATCAGCACAAACCGATATAGCAGTACAGGCAAGACTTATTGTTGTTTTCATTTTAACTGCAAGCACAACGGCAATAACCAGTGCACTGACCGTTGAAAAAACAGAACTCATATCATCATTCAGCATAGTTGATTTGAGATTTTGAAAAAAGGAAGAAATAATAATAAACACAAATATAACGATGCACGCTTCAATCGGCGTTTGAGCCGCACCTTTAAAAACATCTTTAACTGACTTTAAAAAATCAGATACAGAGAAATTAACCAGAGTATTATAATCAAAATCCGTTAATCCAAGTTCATCAAGCAAACCATAGGTATCGCCGTCTAATTCCTCCATAAACGAAAAATCATATTGGTTAAGATACTCCTGATAATCCTCTGTTTCTTCAGCATATACCGTTTGAGGAATGATGAGCAGCACAATAAATACTGCAAACACATATATAAATCTCTTCATTCTAAAAATCCTGCCACAATTTTAATAACCGTTTCAAACAACGGCAAAATCATTGAAACAACAATTATTTTTGCAGCTGTTTCCGTCTGGCTTGCAAGTGAATTTTCGCCGCAGTCACGGCACAAATCAGCCGTAAATTGAGTAATAAGTACAATTCCAAGCACTTTCATCATTAATTTTATATAGCTTGCTGCCGTTTCAACACCTGATGAAATATGGGTTAACGATGTAAATATTGTTGAAACATCAGATGCAATTCTGATAAAAATCATTGCAGAAGCCGCAATTACAATAGCTATTGAAGCCGTTTTATTATAATCTCTTATCAGCACTGCAAGAATAAGTGCAGAAAGAGAAATTCCTATTAAAACACTCATAAATTAAACAGCGACTTGACGGTTGAAAAAAGTTCGTTTATTTCAGGAATCAGCATCATTAAAACGACAACAACACCGGCAAGCGTTGTAAGCATTGCCTGATCTTCCCTTCCGCTTCGTACAAGAACCGTATTCAGAACAGAAACAATTATTCCGATAGCCGCAATTTTAAATATCAAATTAACTTCCATTTATCCTCCTATATTAAAACAAGAGTAACTGCAAGAGAGCCGAATATTCCAAAAGCTATGTAAAGTCTGCTGTGGCTTTTATAATAATCCTCATATTTTTTTCTGCTCATCTGCATATTCTGCTTGAATGCTTCAATCAGGCTGAGCATGGAAGCCGAATCTGTTTTACCGATGTTTTTAAAAAGAAAATTTATTCTTTCATTATCCTCTTTATCAAGCTCTGTTTTAATAGCTATATCTTCCAAGCTTAAATCCTTTAAAAAATCCAAATGCAAAAGCGTTGGCTCATTGCAAAGCCTTTTTATTATTTTTCCTGTTTCATTAACAGAGAATTCAAGCTCAATTGCCATAAGATTGCACATTTCAATTAATTCACTTGATATACTGCACTTCCGTTTAAGCTTGTAGGACTTGCTAAAGCCTGCTGCAATCCAAGATAAATTCAGAAGAATAATTCCTAAATATTTCACTTCTTATCTCACTTACTTCCATAATTTCAAAATCATTTGTATAATCATTAAGCAGCACTATATAATCAAATTCATTTCTTGCGATAAGCTCTCTGATAATTTTTTTATTCACAATTTCCTCTTTGCTTGAAGCATGGACTGACACAGCAAACCGAACACCGGATAAAAAGCCATCTGCCATAGCTTCAACCTCTGACGAATCGGAAATCTCATCACATACAATCATTTCAGGAGATAATGTTCGTATCGCCATTTCAATACCTTCGCTTTTTGGATAGCCTGTCAGCACGTCCGTGTTTATTCCTATATCAGCATTAATTCCATTTGGCCCTTTAAATGCCAATTCATTTCTTTCATCAATGATTGCAACTTTTCTGTATTTGCTGTTAAACCCGCCGGAAAGCAACCTTGAAAAATCCCTGAGAAAGGTTGTTTTCCCTCCGGAAGGAGCAG
>JAIDJS010000298.1 GCA_029052085.1 Eubacterium sp. | reverse complement strand
TCTTGCTGTCTCGTGGGCTCGGTGATGTGTATAAGATACAGATTTTATGGTTTGTTTGGGGGTTTTTTTTTGACAAGGAAAATAAAGTCTGTTGCCATTGAACTTACCAAACATAATATTGTAATTAGAAAGACTGTAAGGCGCATCATCTTTTGCAGAAGATATCTTGCTTATCTTATTGCAAAAAAATTGAATAAGACTGATGAAAAGCTTATTTGCTTTAAGTCTTTCAGCGGAAAATCCTATTCCTGCTCTCCGAAAGCAATTTATGAATATATGCTTACGCAGGACAAGTATAAGGATTTTAAATTCATTTGGGTTTTTAGAGAACCGGAAAAATATAAGTATTTAGAAAACAATCATAATACAAAGGTTATTTATAATAAAGGCAAAGCATATTATAAGGCTATGGCAAGCAGCAAATACTGGATACACAACTATCGTATTGCTGACCATATTTTTCCAAAGAAGGATCAGATTTATGTTCAATGCTGGCATGGAACTCCGCTTAAGCGTTTGGGATATGATATTGAAACTTTTGATAATGCACTGAATACCATTAAAGAACTTCGTTTCAAATATAAGGTTGATGCAAAAAAATTCAGTTTTTTCATTTCTCCGTCAAAATTTGCAAGCGAAAAGTTTATTTCTGCCTGGAATCTGAAAGCTTTTGGAAAAGAAAATGCCATTATTGAACAGGGTTATCCCAGAAATGACAGGCTGTTTAACCATAGCAGCAATGATATAAGCAGGATAAAATCAAAACTTGGTATTGAAAATACACATAAAAAAATTATTCTTTATGCTCCCACATGGCGAGATAATCAGCATGATTCATCTATCGGATATACCTATAAAACAGAAGTTGATTTTGATCATCTCCGTAATGCCATCGGCGATGAATATATTATTCTTTTCCGGGCGCACTATCTTGTTGCAAGCAAATTTGATTTTGAGAAATACAATGGATTTGTGTATGATGTATCTAAATATGATGAAATAAATGATTTGTATTTGGCTTCCGATGCTTTATTAACGGATTATTCAAGTGTCTTCTTTGACTATGCGAATTTGAAAAAGCCAATGATTTTTTATATGTACGATTTTGATGCCTATAAAAATGAAATAAGGGATTTTTATATTGATGTCGATGAGCTTCCCGGTCCTGTTATTACAAACCATAATGAACAGGAGCTTATCAAAGCAATCAAGGCATTGGATAACCTTGAATTATATAATAAATTGTACGGCAATAAATATATTGAATTTAATAATAAATATAATTATCTGGATGACGGATATGCTGCAAAAAGAGTTATTGAAAAAATACTTGAATTTTAATTCGTATATTTTATAGAAAGCGTTTGAACAGCGCTTTCTTTTTTTATCTTAATTAAAGTATCTGCAAGTTGCTGCGGCAGTTAACATATATATTAGTTAGGATTTTAATATCAACACAGCAGAGAAGAATATTTACTGAAAAAATGGAGTACATTACCATTTTTCAGTTATAAATACATAAGTGTTTTTATTGAAATTTATTGATATTGGCATGAAACGCCTACTTGAAATACATACTTATATTTGTTATAATATTTTGGAGTGCAATTGTTGAGATGTTTCAAAAAATACACGAATGTTAGATTGTGTACGGA
>JAIDJS010000297.1 GCA_029052085.1 Eubacterium sp. | reverse complement strand
GCTTAAGAGTGGAAAAAGAAATGAAAAGCTAATTAAAAACTCTGAGAAGAATTTAACAAAAAAACCGCTTGAAGAATTTTCTTCAGGCGGTTTAACTTTTTATTTCAGCTTATCAACGAGCATTCGGGAAACCTTATAAACATCACCGCAGCCAAGCGTAATAACCATATCGCCGTCTTTACAGTTTTCTGCAAGAAAATCAGCAATATCTTTCAGTTTATCAATCTGGATACAATCAGGGATTTTATCTGATAAGTCAGTTGCTTTAATTCCGATTGTATTCACTTCGCGGCTTCCCATAATTTCGGAAACTACACATTTATCGGCTATCTGAAGCACTCTTGCAAAATCATCAAGCAGCTTTGCCGTTCTTGTATAAGTGAATGGCTGATGAACTGCCCAAACTCGCTTATATCCCATTTTCATTGCAGCATTCAGAGTAACCTCAATTTCAGCAGGGTGGTGGGCATAATCGTCAACGATGGTAATGCCTTTATACGTGCCGATCAATTCAAATCTTCTGCCGGCTCCTTTGAAATCCTTAAGTCCCTTGCAAATGCTTTCAATATCAGCTCCGCTCGAATAAGCAGCCACAAATGCAGCAAGTGAATTCAGAATATTATGACTTCCGGGAACTGAAAGAACAACGTGCGTTACAAATTCTCCGTTACGGTAAACATCATATTCCGACCTGAAGCCGCCGGGTACATCAATATTTTTTGCTGTCCATTCACAGCTGTCTTTTGTTCCGAAGGAAACAAGCTGCTTTTCCGTTATGCCTTTGAGCATATCAATGGTGTTTTCATCATCACCATTGTAAATAATGGTTTTTGTAGTTTTATCGCAGAATTCTCTGAATGATTTTTTGATGTTTTCAAGATTTCCGAAGAAATCAAGATGATCCTCATCAATATTCAATACAACAGCCATATCCGCATTCATATGAAGAAAGGTGTTGTTGAATTCACAGGATTCGCAAACAAAATTCTGGCTGTTTCCGTATCTTCCGTATGCGTCAATTACTGAAAGTTTGCCACCGATAACGGCACTTGGATCCAAACCGGCTTCAAGCAAAACCTGCGTTGTCATAGAGGAAACAGTTGTTTTTCCGTGCGTTCCGCATATTCCGATACAATTGGAAAAAATACGGCTGATTGCACCCAATACTTCAGCTCTTTCAAAAGTCGGAAGATTTGCTTTTGCATATTCAAGCTCTTCATTTCCTTTCAAAATGGCATTCGTATATATTACAAGCTCAATATCCTCAGTTATATTTTCTTTAACCTGGCCAAGAAAAACCTTGGCGCCTTCTTTTTCAATTCTTCTGAAGGTTTCGGTATCGTTGTTATCCGAGCCCGAAACATTATATCCGAGAGAGATAAGTATTTCGGCAACAGGGCACATTCCCGCACCGCCTATTCCGATAAAATGTATCCTTTTAACCTCTTTAAGTATTGTATCTATATCTTTCAAGAGAAATCCTCCTAAAAATTATTTTTTAGTATTATACTACAATTTTATTTAAAAATAAATACTTTCGTTCATTAACAATGATTTTTTTTAAGCATAGTATGAATTGAAACTGAGGTGTTGTTATGAAATTAAAAACATTTATTGTTCCCTTTACGGGAGATAAAAGAATGATTTATGCAAAGGAATATCTTGAAAATCACGGATTTGAACACACGGGAAATACTGAAAATGCAGATTTTGTGCTTCTTCCTGTACCTGTAAAAGAGGATATGTTTAAAGGTCTTGAGGACAAAATTTTATTTTACGGAATGGGAAATCGCAAGAACGGATTTGACTATATGAAATATGAAAGCTTTGTATTAAAAAATGCTTTTTTAACTGCTGAAGGTGCTGTAACTTTAATTGAAGAAAATACCGCTTATTCTCTCTATCGTGCTGAAATTCTGATAATCGGATACGGAAGAATAGGGAAGGCTCTTCATAATATTTTAAAAGGCTATGGTGCCGATATAACTGTATGTTCAAGAAGCAAATCCTCTAAGGATGAAGCGATTTTCAATGGTGCAAAGCATATCAGCTTTGAAGAACTTAAATCAGATAATAAGGCTAATGTCATTTTCAACACTGTTCCTCATATGGTACTTACGAAAAATGAGCTTTCTGCTCTGAAAAAAGATGCTGTAATTCTTGATCTGGCGTCATTTCCCGGCGGAGTGGACACCCATGTTGCCGACAGCCTGGGTCTTACCGTTTTGAACGGCAGAAAAATGCCGTCAAGATATACCGAAAAAACAGCAGGCTATCTGATTGGTGAGGCAGTTTCAGATATAATTGAGGAGGAATTAACTTAATGAAAATAGGTTATGCATTAACAGGTTCTTTCTGCACATTTTCAAAAACGATTGAAGCTTTAAAAGAGCTTGTTATGATGGGCTATGATGTGTATCCGATTATGAGTGAAACATCATATAATACAGATACACGTTTCGGCGATGCCAAGGATATTCAGGATGAAATAATTTCCATTACCGGTCACAGCATTATTCATAAGATTGAGCAGGCAGAGCCTATCGGTCCCAAAAAAATGTTTGATATTCTTTGCATTGTTCCCTGCACGGGAAACACCCTTGCAAAGCTTGCAAACGGCATTGCCGATACAGCAGTAACCATGGCAGCAAAAAGCCATCTGCGAAACAGCCGCCCGGTAATTATCGGTGTATCTACAAACGATGCGCTTGGCGGTGCAGCAAAAAATATAGGCAGCCTTATGAATTACAAAAACTATTATTTTGTTCCTTTCGGAATGGATGACTGTATTCATAAAACAAAATCCATGGTGTGTGATTTTGCACTTGTTGCCGATACTGTGAAAAAAGTTGAAAACGGTGAAGAAATATTAAAGAAAATATTTTAAAAATTTGTTGACTTTTGTGGATAATTTGGTATATTAAAAATATTAATAACTTAATATATTAAAATCGGGTTACAAAGAGGAAGTGCATAATTGGAAAAATTGATTGATCTTAAGGATATCACTGTAAAATACGGTGATAATGTTGTGTTGGATAAACTTAATCTTTATATAAACGAAAAAGAGTTTATAACGCTGCTTGGCCCATCCGGTTGCGGTAAAACAACTACTCTTCGCTGCATAGCAGGTTTTATTGAACCGAACAGCGGCGAAGTTATTTTTGAGGGTAAAGTAATAAATGATGTTCCGCCCCATAAAAGGAAGGTAAACACCATTTTTCAGCGTTATGCTCTTTTTTCTCATTTAAATGTTTATGAGAATATAGCTTTTGGTCCTGAGCTTAAGAAAATGCCAAAGAATGAAATAAGAAAAACAGTTGCAGAAATGCTTGAGCTTGTTAATCTGAAAGGATTTGAGAAAAGAAGAATAGACAGCCTTTCAGGCGGTCAGCAGCAGCGTGTAGCTATTGCACGTGCTCTTGCTAACAGACCTCACGTGCTTCTTCTTGATGAACCTCTCGGTGCGCTTGATTTAAAACTTCGCAAGGATATGCAAAAAGAGCTTAAGGCAATTCAGAAAAGACTGGGTATAACTTTTATCTATGTAACGCATGATCAGGAAGAAGCACTTTCTATGAGTGATATGGTTGTTGTTATGGATAAGGGAAAAATTCAGCAAATCGGCACGCCTGAGGATATATATAATGAGCCTGTGAATGCGTTTGTAGCCGACTTTATCGGTGAATCCAATATAGTTGATGCAATTATGATAAAGGACTATCTTGTAAGCTTTCAGGGCGCAACCTTCAAGTGTCTTGATAAGGGATTTGAACCAAACGAGCAAACCGAGGCTGTTGTCAGACCGGAAGATATTGAAATCTGTAAGCCGGGTACGAAAAATGCTTTAACCGGTGTAATAACAGATGTTGTATTCAAAGGTACCTTTTATGAAACCTTTGTGGATGTAAACGGCTTTATCTGGCTTATTCAGACAACTGATTATCATGAAGTCGGCGAAACAATCGGAATGTATATTGATGCGGATGCAATCCATGTTATGAAGCGCAGTGAATACAGCGGTGAATTCGGCGATTATTCCTCTTTCTCTGATGAATTTGATCATATCAATGATGCCGATTACGACTGGGAGGCTGAGAATGAACAGTAAGTTATCCCGTTTATTGTTGGACAAACCATATTTAATCTGGTCTGCTTTATTTATTATTGCACCTTTGATTATGGTTTTGTATTATGCCTTAACCGATTCATCGGGGGCGTTTACTCTCAAATATATTGAAGCGATTCCCGGTTACACGCCGACAATTCTGCTTTCAATCCTGTATGGAGTTTTTGCAACCCTGATTTGTCTTGTTATCGGTTATCCTCTTGCTTACTTTATATCCAAAGCAAAATTAAGCTCACAGAGCACAATGATTCTGCTTGTTATGCTTCCTATGTGGATGAATTTTCTAATCAGAACATATTCTCTTATGACCATTCTGGGTGATTCCGGAATTATAAATACAATATTAAATTTCTTCGGAATCGAAAGCATTAAAATGATGAATACAGGCGGAGCAGTTCTTTTGGGAATGGTTTATAATTTTCTGCCGTTTATGGTTTTGCCTATTTATTCCGTTATCAGCAAAATGGATAAATCACTTATTGAAGCTGCTCAGGATTTAGGCTCTAATAAATTACAGATTTTGAAAAAAGTTGTAATGCCGTTGTCACTTCCGGGAATTATAAGCGGAATTACAATGGTTTTTGTTCCGTGTGTTTCAACTTTCTATATAACCCAAAAGCTTGGGGGAGGGCAGATTGTTCTTATCGGTGATGTTATTGAAACACAGTTTCAGAATGCAAACAATTATAATCTCGGTGCAAGTCTTTCTTTTGTGCTTATGATTTTAATTCTGATTTGTCTCGGCATTATGAATTATTTTGGAGCAGATGATAATGAGGGAGGGGTTATTATATGAAAAGTAAGCTTTCCCATGGTGCAAGATTTTATGTTGTTTTAATCTTTGCATTTCTTTATCTTCCCATAATTGTAATGGCTCTGTTCTCTTTTAATGACTCAGCAAGCACCTATATTTTTACCGGATTTTCAGCAAAATGGTGGAATGAAATGTTTTCCAACGAAGCTGCAATGCGAGCGTTGAGAAATACCCTTGTGCTGGCTGTTGCAACTGCTGCCTGTTCAACAGCGCTCGGAACGCTTGCTGCGGTAGGTATTTTTAATTCAAGAAACAAGCTTTATAAAAAAACGATAATGGGTGTTACAAATATCCCAATGATGAATCCTGAAATTGTAACAGGTATTTCTATGATGCTTCTGTTTGCTTTTTCGGGTATGCTTGTAAATAAATCCAATGTGCTTGGATTCGGAACTCTGCTTATTGCGCATATAACATTTTCCTTGCCTTATGTTATTTTAAATATTCTGCCGAAGCTGAAGCAGTTTGACATGCATATTTATGAGGCTGCTGTTGACCTTGGCTGTAAGCCTTTCAAGGCTTTTTTCAAGGTTGTGTTTCCCGATATAGCAACCGGCATATTTACCGGTCTGGTAATGAGCTTTACCTTATCACTGGATGATTTTATAATTTCATATTTTACAAACGGACCAAGCTTTCAGACTTTGCCGATTTATATTTTTTCTTTAACGAAAAAGCGTGTAAAGCCGGATATGTACGCTTTGTCTACGCTTATATTCATCGTAATATTCGTTCTTCTTGTAGTCATTAATATTGTTCAGGCAAGGGCAGACAAAAAGGGTAAGAGTGATGCAAAATGAAAAGAATAATTGCATGTATGCTTGCTTTATTTACTTTGCTGTTCTCCTTCAATATTATTGCTTTTGCTGATGAAGAAGTGTTTACGGAAGAGCAGATTGCTTATTATAAAAATCTTGGTCTGCAGGGTACATCAGTTAATGTCTATAACTGGGGAGAATATATATCCGACGGCTCAGAAGGTTCGATGAATGTAGTAAGTGAGTTTGAAAGATTGACGGGTGCAAAGGTCAATTATACAAATTACGAATCAAATGAAAATATGTATTCCAAGCTTTCAGGCGGAGGCGTTTCATATGATGTAATCGTTCCGAGTGACTATATGATAAGCAGGCTTGTAGATGAAGATATGCTTACAGAGATAGACTGGAATAATATTCCTAATATTAAATATATTGAAAATCAGTATAAAAATCTGTATTTTGATCCTGAACAGAAATACACGCTTTGTTATAATGTCGGTACAACTGCCTTGATTTATAATACAGAGCTTGTTAAAGAAAAACCAACAAGCTGGAAAGTATTGTGGGATGAGCAGTACAAGGATAAAATTCTTATGTTCAATAACTCAAGGGATGCTTTTGCGATTGCTCAGTCCATTCTGGGTCAAAGCCTTAATACTGTTGATGAAAGCAACTGGACAGAGGCAGCAGTTCTTTTAGCTGAACAAAAGGACGCAGTAAGCCCTGTTTATGTAATGGATGAGATATTTAATCTTATGGAAAGCGGAGAATACGCTTTTGCAACTTATTATGCCGGTGATTATGTTCTGATGAATGAGAATAACAATCATCTTGCCTATTGTTTCCCTGAAGAGGGGGTCAATATATTTTATGATGCTTTCTGCATTCCCAAATGTGTTCAAAATAAAAAAGGTGCCGAAGCGTTTATAAACTTTATGCACGAACCGCAGGTAGCACTGGAAAATGCAGAGTTTATTTATTATGCCTCTCCTAATGTAGCTGTTAAAAACAATGAAGAGCATTCTCTTTACGGTAATGAAGCCGTATATCCGAATGAAATGCCTGCAGGTCAGTATTTTGAGAATCTGCCCCAGAACATTCTTGAACTTCAGGCTGATTTGTGGACAAATGTTAAAAGCGGAAATATGTCTTTAGACAGTAAGCTGAATAATAGAAAAATCTATGTTGAATCGGCTGTTTTTGCCGGAATAGTGGCAGCTGTTGCTGTTTTTAAGCTTGTGTCAAATATTAAGAAAAGAAAAATAGAAGATTTAAGTGATTTGTATGAACAGTAAAATAAAATGTGTTATATTTGATTTGGACGGAACGCTTGTAAATACAATAATAGATTTGGGGCGTGCCTGTGATTATCTGCTCAAAAATAATGGTATGGAAACGAATTGGACAGAGGATGATTATAAAGCTTTTGTCGGTAACGGGGCAAAATTACTTGTTGACAGAGCATTTAACAGGGAATTAAGCGATGATCAGCTGGAAGAGCAGTATGCAGCTTTCAAGATCAAATATAATGAAATTAAAATGGAAAATGCCTGTATATATGACGGTATGACGGAAGTTGTTAATGCAATTAAAAGCAAAGGCGTTAAAGCTGCTGTATGCACGAATAAGCCGGATAAAGCTGCCAAAGGAATGATAGAAGAGCTTTTCGGAAAAGATGTTTTTGACGTGGTTCTCGGAGCAGTGGATGATTTGCCGAAAAAGCCTGATACGGCCATGCCGAATAAAATTCTTTCGATGCTGAAGCTGTCTGCTGATGAATGTATATGGATAGGGGACAGCTCAGTGGACATTGAATCGGCTGAAAATCTTGGCTGCAAAAGCATAGCCGTAACCTGGGGATTCCGCTCTGTTGAGAGCCTTTTAAAATGCAGTCCTGATTATGTTGTAAATACTCCTGAAGAAATTTTGAGTGTTTTGAAAAAAATTTA
>JAIDJS010000296.1 GCA_029052085.1 Eubacterium sp. | reverse complement strand
AACGCAGATTACGGCAACGGATGCCAACAGCAATACGGCAATGGTTAGGGCAGACGAGGGTGCCAATAATGAAGCTGTCGGTAATGCAACAGTAAATTATTTAAAAGCGGCTCACGGTAACTATTCAAACAGTGTTTATATGGCGCAGGATATGGCAACTTATATAGCAATTGTGGATATCGTTATGCAGGTGCTTACGGCATTCATTGCCTGCATTGGTGCAATCTCTCTTATTGTTGGCGGTATCGGCGTTATGAATATTATGCTTGTTTCCGTAACAGAGCGAACAAGGGAAATCGGTATCAGAAAATCTCTTGGTGCAAAAACCAGCACGATTACGCTTCAGTTCCTTACAGAGTCAATTATTATTTGTATTATCGGCGGTCTGATAGGTCTGACACTGGGCATTCTCGGTGCATACGGAGCGTGTGCAATTGTTGGTATTTCTCCTAAAATAACTTGGTGGATTATACTGATTGCCTTGCTTTTCTCAAGCGGTGTTGGTTTATTCTTCGGAATTTACCCTGCAAGAAAAGCAGCTATGCTCAGTCCGATTGAAGCATTAAGGCGTGAATAATGATTCTATAACGTTACAGCGGTTTTCAAAATCGAAAGCCGCTTTTTCTGTTTTTATATTTACAAAAATGTGTAATTATGATATAGTTATTATACTAATGGAGGGTGTTATGGAAAATATTAATGAAATTCTTGAAAATTTTAAATTTAAGGGCGATTTGATTGATTGCTCCGTTTATGGCTCCGGTCATATCAATGTTACATATCTTGCTGTTTATAATAATAACGGCAAAGAGGAAAAATATATTGTTCAGAAAATTAATCCAAATGTTTTCAAAAATATTGAAAAGCTTATGGATAATATTTTTGCTGTAACATCTTATCTTCGTGAAGAAATCCGTAAAGCGGGCGGCGATGAAAACCGTGAAACGCTTCATTTTATTAAAACAGTTAACGGCGATAAGTTTTATGTTTCAGAGGATGGAAGCTGCTACAGAGCATATATTTTCGTTTCGGATTCCGTAAGCTATAATAGCGTCGATAATGCAGAGCTGTTTAAGCAAAGCGGTGTTGCTTTCGGCAAGTTCCAAAGGCTTCTTGCTGATTTTCCTGCGGATACGCTTTATGAAACTCTTCCGGAATTTCATAATACCAAGCATAGGTTTGAAACGGAATTTACCCCTGCTGTAAACAATAATCTTTCAGGCAGAAAAGAAAACTGTGAAAAAGAAATTGATTTTGTTATGAACAGAAAGGCGTATTGCTCACGTCTTGTAGATTTAATTAAAGAGGGAAAGCTTCCTCTCAGAGTTACGCACAATGATACAAAGCTGAATAATGTTATTTTTGATAAGGAAAGCGATAAGGCTATATGCGTAATTGATCTTGATACGGTTATGCCCGGTCTTGCTCTTTATGATTTCGGCGATTCCATTCGCTTTGGTGCAAATACTGCTGTTGAGGATGAAAAGGATTTATCCAAGGTAAGCATTAATCTTGATTATTTCAAGGCTTATGCAGATGGTTTCCTTTCCCAGGCAGGCGAAAGTCTTAATCAGTGTGAAATAGATAATCTTGCTTTTGCTTCTCTTCTTATGACCTTTGAATGCGGAATGCGTTTTTTAACAGATTATTTGAATGGCGATACATATTTTAAAACCGCATATCCGGAACATAATTTGGTTCGTGCAAAAGACCAGTTTGCGCTTGTTGCTGATATGGAAAAACATATGAAGGAAATGGAACAAATCATTTCCGATTTAGTTAAACAGTAAAAAATTAACCCCTGTTGATTTATTCAACAGGGGTTGTTTTTTGCTGTTTTTGCCAATTTCCAGACAGATAAGCAGAGTTCTTATTTCCAAAGATTTTTATAAATTTTTAAAATATCTTTTTTGTTAACCTTTTTAATGGTATTTGCAGGAGAACCCGAATCAAGTGCATCTTCTGCCATTTTATCCATAACCTCAAAGAAACGCTCTTTTTCCACTCCGAATTCTTTAAGAGTAGGAACCTCGCAGATTTCACATAATTCTTTGCAGGCATTCAAAAAAGCCTCAGCTGCCGTTTTGTCATCGTCTGCTGTGTGTGCAACCTTGATAGCTCTGCCTAAATCTGCAAATCTGTCATATGCTCCGTCCAATGCAAATCTGAAGCATTCGCTTAAAAGCATGGCGTTTGAAAGTCCGTGCGGAACATGGAATAATGCCCCGATAGGACGGCTCATACCGTGTATAATCGTAACGGAGGCGTTGTTGAATGCAACACCTGCTTCAAGTGCCGCAAGGCTCATTTCAGCTCTTGCTTCAATATTCTTTGGCTCCTTGTAAACGATAGGAAGGTTTTTAAATATTCTCTTAACAGCACTGATTGCCAAATCATCTGTTAACGGCTGTGCCTTTCTTGATGTATAAGCTTCAGCAGCGTGGCAAAGTGCATCAAGCCCTGTTGCTGATGTAACAGACGGCGGTGCTGTAAGTGTAAATGCAGGGTCGTCAATCGCCAGTGCGGGCATTAAAACGGGCCCTTTAAGAAGCATTTTTATGTTTTCTTTTGTGTTTGTTATAATCGTAAACTGTGTTGCTTCGGAGCCTGTTCCGCTGGTTGTCGGAACGGCAACCATAGGCGGTGTCGGAATGTTAATAATTTTTCCGTAGTAATCGTTAATTTCTCCGCCGTTTGTTGCAACTGCACCAATCGCTTTCATAGCATCAATAGGGGAGCCGCCGCCGATTGCAATCAGAAAATCGCATTGTTCATTTCTGTATTGTTCAATGCCCTTGTCAATGATGATATCTGTCGGCTCGGAATTTACATTGTCATAAATACTGTATGCTATGTCAAGCTCATCAAGCCTGTCTGTAACAAGCTTAACATTTCCGAAACGAACCATAAATCTGTCTGTAACTATAAGTGCTTTTTTGCCGAAATCCTTAAGCAAAGGCTTTGCATTTTCAAGTGCGCCCTCGCCGTAAACGATTTTACCCGGCATGATAAACTGAAATCCCATTTTTATACCTCTTTAACCGCAATATTATTATATATTTTATAATAAAAATAATAAATGTCAATAGTAAAACAGCAAAAACACTCCTTGTTAGTTGGATGTCATAATGAAGTAAACCACGAACATTTTTTTGTTCGTGGTTTTTATATGGATTATGTATATCAAAATCCAATGTTCGCTACAGTATTACATTTACGCTTGACTCGATAAATCGGAATAATTTATCGCCGAATTAAAATACCTTTCATATATTTTGTTTCATTATGAGTTTGATATATGGTTTGTTTTTCTTCTTCTGTGCAGCCAATTAAAATTTTAATTTCTGAATCTTTTTTCATCAAATCAATAATACACATTATTGCATCAATCTTTTTTTCGCCGCTTCCAACCCATACATCTATCCCTGCACCATCCATAGATGCTGTATCTTTCAAATATCCATAATCAACTCTGTAAATGAAATCAGGATACTTGGGATGTGCAGTTCCTTTTGGTCTATCAATTACAATTTCCGAATTGTCTGCCAATTCATCTAATGCTTCCCAGAATTCTCTATTATTTTGCATGTTATCCATCCCTCCCAAACCGGAATGTGCCTTTTGTTTATTATAAAGTAATCCAATATCTTTTTATGGTTATTCCGTCTACGTTTATCTCTTTTTCAAAAACACCGCCATTCGCAAGAATCGTTTTCTCGCTCGCTATATTATCACTGCTGCATGTAATCATAACCTTGTCAATATTTCTGCTTCTGCAGTTTTCCAAATTCAATCTTAGCATTTCCTTTGCGTATCCTTTTCCTCTTTCGCTTGGTCGTACAGAATAACCCATATGACCACCCCAAAGTTCTAAAACAGGATGATTTATGTGATGTCTTAAATCTATTATTCCAACAATTCTGTCATCATAACTGCGAACAGCAATATATGTATTTGATGTAACATTTCCGTTTGGACAAGTCTCAACATTTTCACGCACTGCGAGATTGGTTAACCATTCCTCTGCTGTTGTGCAACGCCTTAAACCGGAACACCCTGCAAATGAATCATGTTCAGTATCATTTGCATTTATAAGTTCCTCACGAAATTGCATAATGTCTTTTTCATATTGCCGTGTTGGCTTTAATAATCTAATTTGATTCATATGCCTGCCTCGATGAATTTACATTTACTGTTAATAAAATAATAGCATAAAATAAACCAAAGAACAATATGGTCCTTTGGTTTAAAACTTCGTTATTACACCTATTCATGAAAGGTGTGTTTCTACTTGATTTTTAATTAAAGAAGTCCGTCCCAGGTGTCAACCTCTTTTGCTTTCATTTCTTCCTCATCAAACCAGTGCTGCGTTACGGATTTGCTTTCCGTAAAGAAGCGGTAAGCATCCTTGCCAAGGCAGTGGAGATCGCCAAAGAAGCTTTTTTTGTGTCCGCTGAATGGAATAAAGCCAACAGGAACAGGAATACCAACGTTGATTCCAACCTGTCCGCCATCTGTATATCTTGCAAACTGGCGTGCATAGTATCCGCTCTGTGTGTAAATAACGGAGCCGTTGGCATATGGATTTGCATTCATTATTGCAAGTCCATCTTCAAAATCCTTGCATCTCTTAATGCAGAGAACAGGACCGAAAACTTCGTCGCTTCCGATTGTCATATCTTCGGTTACATGGTCAAAGATGGTTGGACCAACAAAATATCCGTTTTCATATCCCTCAGGCACTTTCGGGTTTCTGCCGTCAAGTACAAGAGTTGCACCCTCGTCAATACCCTTCTGAATGTCGGCTACAACCTCGTCGTAATGCTTTTTGTATGTGATAGGACCTAAGCGGGTAGCTTTGTCCCATGCAGGACCGCAGTTGATGTTCATAGCCTGCTTTTTAAGCTCTGCAACAAACTTGTCGGCAATAGACTCCTGAACAACGCAAACGGAAAGCGCCATACATCTCTGGCCTGCACAGCCGTAAGCTGAATTGATAACGCCTGCAACCGTTCTTTCAAGTGCGCAGTCCTCCATAATAAGAGCATGGTTTTTAGCCTGGCAGAGCGCCTGAACTCTTTTTCCTGCGGCAGCAGCTCTTTCATAAACCTTAAGACCGACAGGGGTTGAGCCTACAAAGGTAATGCCCTGAACGTCCGGATGATCAAGAATCGTATTAACCTCGTTTCTTGAACAGGTAACAATGTTGATTACACCATCAGGGATACCTGCTTCCTTATAAATTTCAGCAATTCTCATTGCTGTTCTCGGTGTAAGAGAAGCAGCTTTAAGCACCATGGTATTGCCGCATGCAACGCATACTGGGGCCATCCAGCCAAAAGGTATCATGGCAGGAAAGTTTACAGGTACGATTCCTGCAAAAACGCCCATAGGCTCACGGTATTTTACTGTATCAAAGCCGGATGAAGCATCCATAATGCTTTCACCCATCATAAGAGACGGAGCCTGAATAGCAAGCTCTGTGCCCTCAATTGCTTTTCCTACATCGCCTACTGCTTCGTCCCATGCTTTTCCGTTTTCTTCGCATACAATTTTTGTAAGTTCATCATTGTATTTCAAAAGAAGCTCACGGATTTTGAAAAGAATCTGAGATCTTTTTCTTGCCGGTGTTGCTCTCCATGCAGGATAAGCAGCCTTTGCAGCTTCAATCGCTTCAAGCACCTCATCGTTTGTACAGCAGGGTGCCTGCCCTGTAATTTCACCTGTTGACGGATTATGAAGATCATACCAGATATCGGTTTTTGAATCCTTGAATTCTCCGTTAACAAAGTATTTAAGCTTTTCCATAAATTTTTACCTCACTTGAATAATTTTATTCAAATATATTTTATCACTTTGTATTTATGAATTCAATAGTTATGTCCTTTTTATCACTTTATTCATCAATATACATAGGATAGTGTGTATGATTTAGAATCAAAACTGTATTTTAAATCATATATACAAAGGGGTGTTAATTTGACTCTTGCAGATATGAAAGAAAACGACTGCGGAATTATTTTGTATATCAGCAATGAATGCGAAATAAAACGGCGTCTTTTTGATATGGGATTTATAAAGGGAAATGAAATCAGTTGTGTGCGCAGAAATTTTCTTGGCTCGCCCATTGCCTATAAAATTGAAGGCTCGGTTGTTGCTTTAAGAAAAAATGATGCACAAAAGGTGGGAGTAGTCTTATGAAAGCAGAAAGAAAAATAGCCCTTGCCGGTAATCCGAATGTGGGCAAAAGCACGGTTTTTAATGAGTTAACAGGCAGTAATCAGCATACCGGAAACTGGACGGGTAAAACGGTTGATCTTGCAGAGGGCTGCTACTACTACAAATATAATGATTACAAGCTGTATGATCTTCCGGGTACATACAGTCTTGTAATCTCCTCTAAGGAGGAAGAGGTTGCAAGAGACTTTATTGAAAGCCTTGATTATGAATGTATTGTTTGTGTTGTTGATGCAACAAATCTTGAAAGAAATCTGAATCTTGTTCTGCAGATTTCGGAAATAACGGATAAAATCGTTGTGCTTCTTAATCTTTGTGATGAGGCTAAGAAAAGAAATATAAAGATTAACTGTGAAAAGCTTTCGGAAATGCTTGGTGTTCCGGTTGTAAGGGCAACAGCACGAAGCGGTCGAGGAATAAACAATCTTCTTGAAGCTGTGCATAACATTGTAACAGGTAATGAAAATCCAAAGCCAAAGGGAATTACATATATAAGCCCTATAGAGCAGGCAGTTGGTGTTCTTGAAAGAGCGGGTATGAAAAGATATAAGGCATTAAGAATGCTTGAAGACGGAAAAGAACCGGATGATTTGAAGCTTAAAACCGCCTATATGAAAGCACAGGGGATTCTTGAACGGTTTAATGTAAGCGGAGATAATTTTATAGAAAGCAGAACGTTATCCGTTTTTCAGAAATCCGATCTGATAAGCAAAACCGTTTCCGAAGCATTGCCGTCAAGGGCTGAAAAAAGAGAAAAAATACTGGATAAGATTCTTATGGGAAAGTATACGGCGATTCCGTGTATGCTTCTTATTTTTGCGGTTGTTTTGTGGATTACGATTGCAGGTTCAAATTATCCGTCAGATTTTCTGCGTAGTGTTTTTGACCATTTTGAAATATGGCTTGCAGATGCTATGGCTGATATCGGCATTTCTCAAACAATTATAAGTCTTGTTGTAAATGGTGTTCTTCGTGTTCTTTTGTGGGTTGTTGCCGTTATGCTTCCGCCTATGGCTATTTTTTTTCCGCTGTTTGCAATTCTGGAGGATTTCGGTGTTCTGCCAAGAATTGCATTTAATCTGGATCCGTGTTTTAAATCCTGCGGTGCCTGCGGCAAACAGTCATTGACAACGTGTATGGGATATGGCTGTAATGCTGTCGGTGTAACAGGTGCACGAATAATAGACAGTCCAAGAGAACGCAAAATCGCAATAATAACCAATAGCCTTTCTCCATGTAATGGCAGATTACCTCCACCAACACTATGGCAACTCCTATGGCTGAAAACAATAAAAATTTTGTTAAAGTGACTATAAATCCAACCGTCAATTTGTACAATCCAACCAAAATCAAAACTTTCAGAAAAAAGCATAACCTCAAACGAACCGAACTCTCAACCCTCACAGGCATCTCAATTAATGC
>JAIDJS010000295.1 GCA_029052085.1 Eubacterium sp. | reverse complement strand
CCTTTTAAATAATTAAAGATATTATATATCTTAATTATGATTTTTTCAATATAAGTTATGTAAAAAATAAATAAATAAATTGCATATTTCATACATATATGGTATAATTATCAAAATTATCTCTATATATTGATAAAATTCGTTAAATTTTGTATTGACTTTTTTGCAAAAAAATGTTTTTATGTGTGAAGATGTCTTTGAAAAGGGGCATCTTATGAATAGAATTGATTTTAAGGAGAAGCCATAACGGGCTTTGCAAAAGAATTTTTTGCATTAGTATTTAGATATGAAAGCTTTTTTTAGGAAATGGTTTGCACCTATTAAATTTAAAAGACTTTTTGATATAGCTGCTTCTTTTTCAGCGCTTATAATCCTTTCGCCATTGTTTCTTGTTATCTGTTTTGTTAATTTTTTAACGCCGGATACAAAAATATTCTTTAGTCATGAAAGAAGAGGAAGAAGAGGAAAGCCTTTTAAAATTTATAAATTCCAGACTATGAAAAACAATACGCCCAACTGTGCAACGGGCGAGCTTGAAAATCCTGAGCAGTATATTACAAAGCTTGGAAAATTTCTTCGCAAAACAAGCCTTGATGAGCTTCCTCAGCTTTGGAATATTCTGAAAGGGGATATGAGCTTTGTCGGTCCGCGTCCTCTTATTTCAAGCGAAATAAGGGCGCACAGAATGAGGCTGGAATATAATGTTTATCGTTACAGACCCGGTTTAACGGGGCTTGCTCAGATTAAGGGCCGTGATAATATTTCCCTTATGAAGAAAATGAAGCTTGATAAGTTATATTGTGATAACTGGAGCATTAAAATGGATATAGCAATACTTTTTCAGTCTGTATTGGTTTGTATCCGTCAGGATGGCTTCCACGAGGGTATTTATCACAGACGATAAGCAGTAAATTTATTTATGATTTTACAATATTGACTTTTATTATAAAAATAATAGGAGAGTATCTATTATGGAAAGAAAATTTATTGACGGTTATTCCGAATGGCAGACAAATCCGGAAATTGTCGGTGTTAACAAACTTCCTTATCATTCAACCTTTATGCCTTATGATAATTTTAAGGAGGCAGAGGCTTGCAATAGATATGAATCCTCACGCTGCAAGCTTTTAAACGGCAAGTGGAGATTTAAACTTTATAAAAATTATGCTTATAAACCAACCGATTTTGCGCAGACGCATTATGATTCCCATAATTGGGACAGTATTCAGGTTCCCGGTTCATGGACGATGCAGGGTTATGATCAGAATCAATACTGCAATGTTCGCTATCCATGGGAAGGAAGCGAGGATATCTGCCCTCCCAATGCGCCTACAAAGCACAATCCTGTCGGCTGCTATCTGAAAAAAATTCAGATTAACAAAGCCTTGCTTGAAAAGCGTGTGGTAATTTGCTTTGAGGGCGTGGAATCTGCTTTTTATCTTTATGTAAACGGCGAAAGAATAGGCTACAGCGAATCCTCTTTCAACAGAAGTGAGTTTGATATTACAAGGTATCTTGTTGAGGGCTCAAATCTTATCGGGGTTGAGGTTTACCGCTGGTGTACGGGATCGTGGCTTGAATGTCAGGATATGTGGAGAATGGCAGGCATTTTCCGTGATGTTTATATTTATACAACGGAAAAGGAATATATCAGAGATTTCATTATTAAGGCAGAGCCGAATGATACGTTTAAGGACGGATATTTTGATGTTCTTGTCAAAACAAACGGAACATATGAGGCTCTTTCACTTGATTTGAATATTATTGATGCCAACGGCAATATGGTTGCGCTTGACAGTCAGTATGCCGAAGAGGATAATGTTACAAGCCTTAAGGCAATCGTAACGGATGCTTCAATGTGGAGTGCTGAAAATCCTTATCTTTATACCCTTGTGCTTACGCTTAAGCATAACGGAACGCCTATTGAATATGTAAGCACAAAGTTTGGCTTCAGAAAAGTAGAAATCAAGGGCGGTATTATCAATATTAATGGCAGAAGAGTTGTTTTTAAGGGTACGAACCGTCATGAATTTGACTGTGAAACGGGAAGATATATTTCCGAAGAGGTAATGCTTTCCGATATTCTTCAGATGAAGAGAAATAACATCAATGCCGTTCGCACCTCTCATTATCCGAATTGCCCGAGATGGCTTGAGCTTTGCGATGAATACGGGCTTTATGTTATTGATGAAAACAATATGGAAACCCACGGAACAAACAATTCCAAAATTATCGGTTGCCCTCAGCTTCCCGGTTCAAGACCGGAATGGGAAAAGGCTTGTATGGACAGATTAAAATCCCTTTATAACAGAGATAAAAATCATACAAGCGTTGTTTGCTGGAGTCTTGGAAATGAAAGCCTCGGTGGCGATATTCCCAAGAAAATGTATAAGTGGATTAAGGATGCCGATGAAAGCCGTTTCATCCATTTTGAATGTCATAATGCCCCTGATGAAAAGCAGCTTTCGGATGTTCAGTCCAGAATGTATGCAAAGCCTTGGGAATGTGAGGAATACGCAGTATCGGGAAAAGATAAAAGGCCGTATATTCTTTGTGAATATACCCATGCTATGGGCAACTCCTGCGGATGCACGGATGAATATACAGTGCTTTGGGATAAATATCCCTGTCTTCAGGGCGGATTTGTCTGGGATTGGGTTGATCAGAGTATCAAAACAACAGATGAAAACGGTGTGGAATATCTTGCCTATGGCGGAGATTTCGGCGATAATCCGAATGACGGCCATTTCTGCGGAAACGGACTTTTATTCGGAGACAGAAAGCCTACCCCTAAGCTTTATGAAATTAAAAAGCTTTACCAGAATGTTGATTTCAAAGCAATTGATGCTGAAAAGGGCATTATTGAAATCAAAAACAAGTATATGTTTACAAACCTTAATCAGTTTGAGCTTTATTGGTGTCAGTGCTCGGATAAGGGCATTTTCCGGGAGGGAAGTATTGACCTTGATTTAGAGCCGGGTCATTCCAAGGTTATAGATCTTGAATTAACAAGAATTTCAAATACAGAGAGTTATCTTAATCTTGAGCTTAGAACAACAGAGGATTGTATATGGGCTGAAGAGGATCATATTATTGCAGAAGAGCAGTTTGTAATTAATGAGTTTGAAAACACATATGATGAATTAGAAACAGGCGAAGAGCTTGTTGTTGCAGACAGCTATGGCTCTCTCCGTATCCGTTCAGAGGATTTGAATATCCGATTTGAAAGAAGAGAACGCAATCAGCTTTATTCAATCAGGGTTGGCGGCGAGGATATTCTTACTGCGCCTGTTCGCTTTAATTTCTGGAGAGCGTTAACGGATAATGACAGAGGAAACCGTGCAGGAAGCCGCCTTGGCTGCTGGAGAGATGCGGGCGATACACCGGGTATATACAATAATACGAAATTCAGTATTGATGATTACAAGGTAACAGACGGCGGCAAAAAGGTTATAATCAACTGCAGCGCTGTTGTATGCACCGATCCTGAATCAAGAGCAAAGCTTGTTTATACGATTACCTCAAAGGGTATCGGCGTGGATCTTCAGTTTATGCCCGATCCTTCGCTTCCTGAAATTCCGGAGGTTTCCATGCTCTTTGAACTTCCCGGTGATTTTGAAGATGTAACCTATCTTGGCGAGGGTCCGTATGAAAACTATATTGACCGCAGAAACGGAACAAAGATAGGCGTTTATAACACAACTGTTACAGATATGTATACGGATTATCTTAAGCCGCAGGAATGTGGAAACAGAACCGGTGTCAGATATGCAACGCTTGTCGGCAGAAAGAAAACCTTTACACTGGTTGCAGAGCCGGTTATGGAATTTAATGCAAGCCATTATTTTCCTCTTGAACTTGAAAATGCGTGGCATAAAAAAGAGCTTCCCGAAAGCAATAAAACCATTGTCCGTGCAATAGCCCGCCAGCAGGGAGTCGGCGGTTATGACAGCTGGGGTGCAAAGACAAATGAAAAATATATCAATAAAACAGACAGAACGTATCGTCTGAAGTTCCAGATTAGATTTTAATTAACTGTTATTAGGCAATAAGGTATTGGCTTTATTGCCTAATCTTTGTCTGATACAATTATAAAGAAAATGTAAGAAAATTGTTTTTTGCTTGACTTTTTAAATGCTTAGTATTATATTTGTTTATACTAAACTATCAGAAACATTCTCAGATAATATTTATCTTTTATGAATTAAGAGGGAATAGAATTATGAAATCGCTTAAAGAAACCGCAATGACAATAGCCGTTAAACAGGCTGTTAAATATGCAAGAAAGGATTTCAACAAGAATGCTCCGAAAATCCTTTCGCTTCTTGAAAAGGCAGATGTTAAAAAAGTAAACAGAAGTACATATGCAGGCCTTCATAAGGTGCTTGATGATCCGGATAACAACTGGATGCGTTTTGCAAAAAGTCTTGCATGTGATACAGATATTAATGTGCTGAATAAGCTCATTCCTCCTATGATGAATGTTGCTATAAACAGCTATTCTGTAAGAATGGAAAGTATTGAAAAGTATGGCTGCAATGTTCCGTGGGCAATCCTTATGGATCCAACCGCTGCATGCAATCTTAAATGCACGGGCTGCTGGGCTGCTGAATATGGTCATACAAGTCAGCTTTCTTATGATGATCTGGCAAGGATTATAAAGCAGGGTAAAGAGCTTGGTACATATATGTATCTTTATACAGGCGGCGAGCCTACTATAAGAAGAGCGGATTTGATGCGCCTTTGCCGTGAAAATCCGGATTGTATCTTTATGAGCTTTACAAACGGAACGCTTATTGATGACAGCTTTGCTGATGAAATCGGCGAGGTCGGCAACTTTCTTCCTGCATTTTCAATTGAAGGATATGAGGAGGAAAATGATTTCCGCCGCGGCAAGGGTACATTTGAAAAATGTACTGCCGCTATGAAGCGTCTTCAGGATCGTCATATTCCGTTTGGTGCCTCCCTTTGCTATACAAGCAAAAATACAGATGTGCTTGCATCTGATGAATATATGGATTGGCTTATTGAAAAGGGTGTAAAATTTGCATGGTTCTTTACATATATGCCAACAGGAAACGGTGCTGTTACAGATCTTATGGTATCTCCCGAGCAGCGTGCATTAATGTATAAAAAAATGCACGAATGGAGGCACACAAAGCCTATTTTTGCACTTGATTTCTGGAATGACGGCGAATATGTACAGGGCTGTATTGCAGGCGGACGTCACTATTTTCATATTAATTCAAACGGCGATTGTGAGCCTTGCGCATTTGTTCATTATTCAAATGTAAATATCAAGGAATGTTCTGTGCTTGATGCGCTTCAAAGCCCTATCTTTATGGCCTATAAGCGTAATCAGCCTTTCAACAATAATATGCTTCGTCCGTGCCCTGTTCTTGATAACCCGGGTGCTATCAGCAAAATGGTGCATGATACAGGTGCTTATTCAACTGAAATGAACAATCCTGAAAGTGCAAATGCTCTTTTTGACAAAACCGTTGCTGCTGCCAAGGCATGGAAGATTAAGGCAGATGAGCTTTTTGACCGGGATGAGTATATCACAAAGCATGTTAAAGATGTAAATTTGTATAATTTTGAAAAACCGGATCAAGAAAGAGAGTTTTCCGAATTTGAAAAAACAGAGGATTAATATAATTC
>JAIDJS010000294.1 GCA_029052085.1 Eubacterium sp. | reverse complement strand
GGTAATAAACGAATTAACTCCCGTTCAAATCTTTTAACAGGTGTGGCTTGGGGACTTGACGGTAAGGTTACATATGATTTGGAGGGCTCTGCGTTTAATGCAGGCTCTGTAATAAAATGGCTTCGTGATGAAATTGAGCTTATTAAGGATGCGCCGGAGTGTGATGAGCTTGCAAGTGCAGTTGAAGATTCAAACGGTCTTTATTTTGTTCCTGCATTTACGGGTCTTGGAGCTCCGTACTGGGATATGTATGCCCGCGGCTGTATGATTGGCTTAACACGAGGTATTAACAGAAAGCATATCTGCCGTGCCGTACTTGAAAGTATTACGTATCAGATGACGGATTTGCTTGAAGCTATGATGAGTGACAGCGGAATTCTTCTTAAGGATTTGAGAGTAGACGGTGGAGCTTCCGTTTCGGATATTATGATGCAGATTCAGGCTAATATGACAGGCGTTAATGTAAACCGTCCTGTAAACAGAGAGGCAACGGCTCTTGGTGCTGCTTACCTTGCGGGTCTTGCAACAGGCGTTTGGAAGGATACGGCAGAAATTGAAGCAAACCGTAAGGTGGATAAGATTTTTGTTCCGTCTATGGAGGAATCCAAGCGGAATGAAATGTATGCAAACTGGAAAAGAGCTGTTGAACGCTCAAGAAACTGGGAAAGATAATTTTAGTTGGTTAATACCGGCTTTATTTAGTAAAAATATATTTATTTAAGGAGAAAATTTATGTCTAAAGTAATTTGTCCATGGAATCTTATTTCTGATTTCGTAACAGATGCGTTTGTTGGTTACGGAGTTCCGAGAGAAGAAGCAGAAATCTGCACAGATGTGCTTCTTGAATCTGATAAAAGAGGTATTGAAAGCCATGGCTGCAATCGTTTTAAACCTATTTATATTGACAGAATTGTTGCAGGTATTCAGCAGCCGACAACGGAGTTTGAAATTTTAAAGGAAACACCTACAACTGCCGTTATTGACGGCCATGACGGTATGGGCCAGGTAATCGGTGTAAAAGCGATGCAGATGGCTATTGATAAGGCAAAGCAGTATGGTATGGGTATGGTTGCTGTTCGTAATTCATGCCATTATGGTATTGCAGGCTATTATGCAACAATGGCAACGCAGCAGGGATGTATCGGTATGACAGGTACGAATGCAAGACCATCCGTTGCCCCAACCTTTGGTGTTGAAGGTATGTTTGGTACAAATCCGTTTACGATCGGTATTCCTACTGATGAAAAATTTGATTTTATTTTTGACTGTGCAACCTCAATTACACAGAATGGTAAAATTGAATATTATGAAAGAATTAAAGAGGACGTTCATCCGGGTACAATTATCGGCAGCAACGGCGAACCAATTGAGGGAGATGCCGGTGTTGCTCTTAAGAAAATCCGTGCAGGCGAAGCTGCTCTTACAACCCTCGGCGGTATCGGAGAAGCTCTCGGCGGATATAAGGGATATGGCTTTGCTATGGCAGTTGAGCTTTTCTCTGCTATGCTTCAGGACGGCGAATACGGCAAAGCACTTGACGGTAAGGATGAAAACGGGAATATAAGACCATATCATCTCGGCCATTATTTTATTGCGATTGATACAGAGCATTTCCTTGGCGAGGATATTGCAAGAAAGAAAGCAGGCGAGATTATCCGTTCTGTTCGTAATTCCAAGAAAGCGCCTGATGCAGAAAGAATTTATACAGCAGGCGAAAAGGAATATGAAATCTGGAAAGAGCGTGAAAACAGCGGTGTTCCGATTACGGAAGCAGTTCAGCAGGAAATCATTGAAATCCGCAACAAGCTTGGTCTTGATTATGTATTCCCTTGGGAAGAGGGCTATACGCCTTATCCTGAAAAGGTAAAAGCATCATCTTCTATTGAAAGAAAATAATTTATATAGAAGAGGACACAGATTATGGATTACAGAAAAGAATCATTAAAGCTCCACGGAGAGTGGAAGGGTAAAGTTGAAGTTGTTGCAAGAGCAAAGGTTAATGATAAAGATGCTCTTTCACTTGCATATACTCCCGGTGTTGCAGAGCCCTGCCTTGCAATTCAGGAGGATTATAAGAAAAGCTGGGAATTAACACGCCGCTGGAATATGGTTGCTGTTATTACTGACGGAACAGCAGTTCTCGGTCTTGGCGATATCGGCCCTGAGGCAGGTATGCCTGTTATGGAGGGCAAATGTGTGCTCTTCAAGGAATTCGGCGATGTTGATGCTTTCCCTCTTTGTGTTCGTACAAAGGATGTTGATGAGTTTGTACAGACGGTTTATAACATCAGCGGCTCTTTCGGCGGTATCAATCTTGAGGATATTGCCGCTCCAAGATGTTTTGAAATTGAACAGAAGCTTAAGGAAATGTGTGATATCCCGATTTTTCATGATGATCAGCATGGTACAGCTATTGTTGTTTCAGCTGCGCTTATCAATGCTACAAAGCTTACAGACAAGCCGCTCAGTGAATGCAAGGCTGTAATCAACGGCTCAGGAGCAGCAGGCATTGCGATTGCGAAGCTTCTTATGTCACTCGGTCTTAAAGATGTCATTCTTTGTGACCGTACCGGTGCGATTTATGAGGGCAGAGATGGTCTTAATGCTTCTAAGGCAGATATTGCCAAGGTTACAAACAGAAGCATGACAAAAGGAACTCTTAAGGAAGCAGTTGTCGGAACAGATGTATTTATCGGTGTTTCTGCTCCCGGTGTTCTTACACAGGAAATGATTAAAACAATGAATGCTGATCCGGTTGTTCTTGCTATGGCAAATCCAACTCCTGAAATTATGCCTGATGAAGCAAAAGCAGCAGGCGCTAAAATTGTTGGCACAGGCCGTTCGGATTTCCCGAATCAGATTAATAACGTTGTTGCGTTCCCCGGTATCTTTCGCGGTGCGCTTGATGTTCGTGCAAGCCAGATTACAGAGAATATGAAAATAGCTGCAGCTTATGCCATCGCTTCTCTTGTTGATGATAAGGATCTTAATCCGGATTACATTATTCCGTATGCTTTTGATGAAAGAATTAAGGATACTGTAGCATCAGCAGTTGCCGAAGCAGCTAAAAAAGACGGCGTAGCCAGAATTTGATGTAAAATTAAATATTGTTTTACTGCCACCGGGTAGTAAAAATGCGTAAAGCATTCGTACATTTGTCGTTAGGTCTTAGAAGACAAGTGTATGAATGCTTTTTTTGTTGGAGGTAATACTATGAAAATTTGCAGTAAGTTGTCTAAAACAGAGGTTATTATATGGTTTTCTTCCGTCCTTTTGATTATAGCTTCATTTTTATTTGTTTCGCAAAGGGATTATCTTACGCTTATCGCTTCCCTTATCGGGGCAACGGCGCTTATTTATGCTGTCTCTTATACAAAACTCCGAGCACACGAGACCCGCA
>JAIDJS010000293.1 GCA_029052085.1 Eubacterium sp. | reverse complement strand
CCATATAATAGGATTTGTCGAGTAGGAATAATCAGGGATAACATTGTAAGAACAAGCGTCAATTCCGATGGTAAGAAGAGAATTTTTTTCTGAAAGATTATTATTAAATAAGAGGGGAAAAATATATGAAAGCAAAAAAGAAAATATGGGTAAAAATATTGATATGTTTTGTAACAATTTTAATAGTAATCCCATTATTGTCTTTATCGGTATTTGCCGGTGAAACAAAAAATATAAACTCCAACGATTTAGCAGTTATTGAAAAAATATACAATGATAATTCCGAAATTTTGAATTGGGATATAAAGAATCCATTATCAATTGAAAATATAAAGTGGGATGTTTTTGACAATAATTATTGTCTTACCGAAATAGATTTGAGCGGCACCGAAATTGTCGGCGAAATTGACCTGTCAGACTGTACTCATCTTACAGATTACAGTTTTGCAAATACAAACATAAAAAGTATCATATTCCCTATGGATATGATTAATATACCGCTAGGCAGTTTTGAAGGATGCAGCAACCTGGAATACATAAATATTCCCGTGAATGTAGAAACAATAGAAAACAGTGCTTTTAAGAATTGTTCAAATCTTAAAACAGTTATAATATACAGTTATGTGGATATTTTATCCAACGCATTTTCCGGCTGTATCTCCTTAGAATGCGTTACAAATGCAGTCTATATCGATTCAATAGGAAGAAATGCTTTTGCAAATTGCAGTAATTTAGTTTTTTATGACGAAGACCCGGCAGATTCTTATATAAAAAATTATGCACAGTCAATGAATTACGGTTTTTCTTCAAACATGGTTTCAAATGTGACAGGATATGTATCTATTATGAATACTGCAAATGAAAAAAATTCACATGGAAAGCCGTACAAATTAGGATTTGCATATTTATATGATGAAAGAGATGTTTTGATAAAAAAACAACAATTAGATGAAGAAGGAAAATTTTTCTTTGAGAAACTTTCAATCGGCAGTAAATACAGAATTGTACTTGATGGAGAATTTGCAATAAAAAGAAATAAATATTTTGTTGCATCTAAAACCGACAATTATATATCAACCAAAGAAAAATCAATTCCTTTGATAACCTGTGACTTTAATAAGGATGATACTATCACAATTGTTGATGCCGAAACACTTTACAGCAAAATGGGAAGCCGTGACGAGGATATGGAATTATATGACTTAAACGGTGATTCCGGCATTTCCGCTTCTGATGCAGGAATAATTTATGCAACAGTCGGATTTTCGTATGATGACTAAAAAATAAAAACAATTTTTAGGACAATAAAAAAACAAGCTGAACAAAAATATAGATGACAAGCCCTCCGATATTCCTTAAACAAGTGATATCCGGGGGTTTATTTTTGTTTTTGATTCTGTTTTGGTTCGATAAGTTTAAATTTTAAAGTTATCCCGGAATTATAGTTAGTTGTATCCGTAAATTCAAAAAGATATTATTGCTGCATATGAAAAACCTGTTCTGACAAATATTTCAGTATTTGTCAATATTTTTTCGGGTTCTTTAATCTTTATTGACTGAAAAAACGGGTTTATGTTATACTGTAGGCATAACATAATTCATTCGGAGGTTATTTATGGATAATAATAAAAGACCCGATACGATGGAACGTATCACAAACAAAGAGCTTGCAGATGTATTTATTAAAGAACAGATTGCTGAAATTCAGCAGCAGGTTGGCAATAAAAAGGTTCTTCTTGCTCTTTCAGGCGGTGTTGATTCTTCTGTAGTGGCAGCACTTTTAATTAAAGCAATCGGCAAGCAGCTGGTTTGCGTACATGTTAATCATGGTTTGCTCCGTAAGGGCGAGCCCGAGCAGGTTGTTGAGGTTTTCCGCAACCAGATGGATGCAAATCTTGTTTATGTTGATGCTGTAGACAGATTTCTGGACAAGCTTGCAGATGTTGCAGAGCCGGAGAAAAAGCGTAAGATTATTGGCGCTGAATTCATTCGTGTTTTTGAAGAAGAGGCAAGAAAGCAGGAAGGCATTGAATTTCTTGCACAGGGTACAATCTATCCGGATATTATTGAAAGCGACGGCGTTAAGGCACACCACAATGTAGGCGGTTTGCCGGAGGATCTTCAGTTCACACTTGTTGAGCCGCTTAAATTCCTTTATAAGGATGAGGTAAGAGTTGTGGGCAATGCCCTTGGCCTTCCTGACGGTATGGTTTATCGCCAGCCGTTCCCGGGTCCCGGTCTTGGTGTTCGCTGTCTTGGCGCAATTACACGTGATCGTCTTGAGTGTGTTCGTGAATCAGATGCAATCCTTCGTGAAGAGTTTGCAAAGAATGGCCTTGAAGGTAAGGTTTGGCAGTATTTTACCGCTGTGCCGGAATTCAGATCGGTTGGTGTTAAGGATGGAAAGCGCACCTACGCATATTCCGTTATTATCCGTGCGGTTAATACGGTTGATGCGATGACGGCAACCGTTGAAGATGTTCCGTTTGCGCTTCTTCAGCATATTACGGAGCGAATTACCAATGAGGTTGAGGGCGTAAACAGAGTTCTTTATGATCTTACACCAAAGCCCTGCGGAACAATTGAATGGGAATAATATATTGATAATATATAAGGAAAAGGGCCAATGCAAAATTGGCTCTTTTTCAATATGGTTGACTATATCCGGAAAGTATACTATAATGATTTCGCAAAAAAGTGTTAGGAAGTAAAAAAATGCTGTTTAATATTTTGGAAAATGCAATCAATATACAGCAGTATACGGCAATCGCTTTACTGAGTGCCTATGCGGTAGGCTTTATATTTTTAAAATTGAAGTTACCGTTTCTGCCAAAAGACAAGGGCAGGGCATTTGCAATAAACGGAGAAGTGTCAAAAGGCAAAATAAGAGGCGTAGGCTTAATTATGATAAGCACCTTTGTGTTATGCTCTGTTTTCCTGCTGCCTGTTACAAAAGAGATTATATTCTATAATGTATTGATTTTTCTTGAAATGCTGAGCGGATATCTGGATGATGCATCAGATAAGCCATGGTCGGATTACAAAAAGGGATTTATTGATTTAATCATTTGTATGATTATTTCTGCCGTTTTTGTGTATAACAACCCTACAACAATTATAATTTTCAATTATGAAATCTATGTGCATCCTATCTTATTTGCGGTATTTTCAACTGTTTTGCTTTGGCTTGGAATAAATGTTACCAATTGTTCAGATGGCGTAGACGGCTTGTGCGGTTCCTTAAGCATAATCTCTCTTTTGAGTATATCCTTGATATTCTTTAATGAAATCGGAGAGCAATACACAGTTTACAGCTTTATTATGGTTGGTGTTTTAATTGCATATCTGTGCTTTAATACAAGCCCAAGCTCACAGCTTATGGGCGATGCAGGCTCAAGACCTATAGGATTATTGATTGTATTATTGGTTTTGAAATCGTCACACCCTATGAGCTATTTACTGCTGTCAGCCGTATTGATTGTGGATGGAATAGCCGGATTAATTAAAATTTTCCTTAAAAGATTTCTGAAAATAGAGGTGCTGAAAAATGTTCGTACACCTATTCACGATGAAATGAGAAAAAAGCACGGCTGGTCTGATACACAGGTTGTTGTCAGATTTTGCATTATTCAATTGTTGGTATCAACCATTCAGTACATTATTTGCAGATAGGGATTTTCAGTGAATAAACATCAAAAGAGCCAATATAACATTGGCTCTTCTTAATTTTACCTGTTTTCAAATATTTCTAAAATTCTTTCTGTATCATTAATATCTTTAAATTCTCTTGGATAGTTATAACCCTTATCAATCAAATCTAAAATTCTTTTTGTGTATTTTTCAGTGTCATATTTCTTTATGTACAAAGCATATGCCTTTGCATCATTTTCTCCTGAACTGAAAAAGCCCAGCTTGCAATCGTTTACTTTCTCACACTGCCAGCAGCCTTTGAAATGATTGCTTTTACAGCAAACAATATTAGGGCATTTGTTATCATCAAATAAATTTGCATAGGAACAGCTTGGATTATTGCTTTTGCAGCCGCTGCATTCAGTAAAAAAGCAATATTCACAATGATTGCCGCAATAACCTATTTCCTTCATAGCACTGTACTCCCAATACATACAATTCATATAGAACTCTCTTTTTTATTCCTATACACTATAATAACACAATGCTGATATATGATCAACAAAGCAATATAATTTACTGTTTTAAAG
>JAIDJS010000292.1 GCA_029052085.1 Eubacterium sp. | reverse complement strand
ATAAAAGGAGTTTATATTATGATTAAACATATTGTTTGCTTTAAGCTTAAGGACAACAGCGAAGAGAAAAAACAGGAAGCTAAGCAGATTCTTCTTTCTATGGACGGAAAAGTAGATTTGATTAAAGCTATAGAGGTTGGAACTGATTTTCTTTCTTCCGCCCGTTCATACGACATTATTCTTCAGGTTACACTTGAAAACAAAGAAGCGCTTGATTTATATCAGAAGGACGAATATCACTGCAATGCGGTTAAGCCATATATGCACAGCGTTATGGAAAGCTCTGTAGCTGTGGATTATGAATTGTAATTTATAATTTTAATAATAAAAAACGGACGGGCTATACTCGCCCCGGCAAAAGCTTAAAATAATTAAGGCATCTCGAACGAGATGCCTTAGTTTTATATACAATATACGCTTAGTTGTTGATAAGCTTATCTTCTTCGTTGTTCCAGCTATAGAGCTTACGAACTTCCTCACCAACAGCCTCTGAGCAATGCTCAGCAGCAAGCTTTCTCATAGCCTTGAAATGTACCTGACGGCCTGCAGGGCTCATATCAAGAAGGAATTCCTTAGCAAATGTTCCATCCTGAATATCTGTAAGAATCTGCTTCATAGCCTTCTTGGTATCCTCAGTAATAATCTTAGGACCTGTGATATAATCGCCGTATTCAGCTGTATTTGAAATTGAATATCTCATTCCGGCAAAGCCTGACTGATAAATAAGATCTACAATAAGCTTCATTTCATGGATACATTCAAAGTAAGCGTTTCTTGGATCATAACCAGCCTCGCAAAGTGTTTCAAAGCCAGCCTGCATAAGTGCGCAAACACCGCCGCAGAGAACAGCCTGCTCACCGAAGAGGTCTGTTTCGGTTTCTGTTCTGAAGGTTGTTTCAAGAACACCTGCACGGGCACCGCCGATACCAAGAGCATAAGCAAGAGCCTTATCAAGAGCGTGGCCTGAAGCATCCTGCTCAACAGCAACAAGGCAAGGAACGCCTTTGCCTGCCTGATATTCTGAACGAACTGTATGACCCGGACCTTTCGGAGCAATCATTGTAACATCAACAAACTTTGGCGGCTTAATTGTTCCGAAATGAATGTTGAAGCCATGAGCGAACATAAGCATATTGCCCTCTTCAAGGTTAGGCTCAATTTCATTTTTATAAACATCTGCCTGAAGCTCGTCATTAATAAGAATCATAATAACGTCTGCCTTTTTAGCAGCCTCAGCTGTTGTATAAACCTCAAAGCCCTGTGCCTCGGCTTTAGCCCATGATTTGCTGCCCTCATATAAACCGATGATTACATTGCAGCCTGATTCCTTTAAATTAAGTGCATGAGCATGACCCTGAGAGCCATAACCGATAACTGCGATTGTTTTACCAGCAAGATAATCAAGGTTACAATCTGACTGATAATAAATTTTTGCGTCTGACATTTTAATTTCCTCCATTAAAATTTATTTCAAACGGGTTGTATGACTACCCGCCTGTATTTATATTAATTCATATTATATATTGCCTGTTGTCTAATGTCAACAGCAAATTATAATTATTTTTAAAGGCAATCAATAGCATGAATAATATGCAGCTTCATTGCAGTTCTTGCGCCTTCCGGATTCCTTTTCTTTATAAATTCCATAATGAGCCTGTCATCCTTAAGATTATCCTCGCTTACATCCTGATCCTGCGTAAGGACTACCACGCCCTTTTTTATTGCATTGAAAATAATCGGCATAAACTGCTTAACAAACGAATTATGCGTTGCATTTGCAATGCTTTCGTGGAATTTCTGTTCCTCAAAGGTTCTGTCTTCCCCGCTTAAAATCTTTTTTTCAATTTCTTCTCCGTAATAGCAAATCGTTTCAATCTCCTCGTCTGTAGCCCGTTCTGCCGCTAAATAAGCACATTCCGGTTCAAACATAAGGCGCATTTCAAACAAATCCTCAAGTCCGGAGGCTATATCATTCAGATCGCCCGAGTTAATAATGGCTGTTGAGGTAACAAAGGTTCCCTTTCCCCTTTTAATTTCAACCATTCCGTTTGTTGTTAAAATCTTTATAGCCTCTCTTAAGGTAGAACGGCTTACGCCAAGCTCGCTTGCAAAATCATTTTCATTCGGAAGCTTATCCCCGATTGAAAAGCGGTTTTCTTCCTCTATCATTTTTATAATACGCTGTGCAGTGCTGTCTGCAAGCATTGCCGAATTACTCATAAATACACCTCTTTTTAAACATAATAACACAGCAGCAAGCAAAAAGTCAACAGGTTGTATGATGTCTTACAACTAAACCGTGCAGATATTTTTAAAACAGCAAGCAAATTCGGCTACTGACTTGTAAAATATGATAAATAGTAGTAATATAACAGTAAATAATATATAATTTTATTTATAAAGAAGTGGTAACATATGAATAAAGCGCAGGAATTAAGATTTTATATTGAAGCGCTCTGCGTTTACGATTTAAAAAGAGATGAGGTTATTTCCTCTTTACTTGAACTTTTGCAAAACATCAATAATGAAAAGGTGCTTGAAAAGCAAAGTGAATTCTTCAGAAGGGTAACAAGCCACAAATCCTTTGCAAGCTATGTTTCAAAGCTTATTCTTACAGATGACAATGCTTTTACAAAGGCAGCAGCAAGCGGCAAAGCAGATGAATTGCCGGCAGCCGTTTTAAACGGCGTAAAAAGCGACCTTGAAAAACTGGAAGCTATCGCCTTTATCAAGCCTGAGGATATTTATAATTCCGTTGAAAATAACGATTTAAAAGCGGTTTTGAAAACGCTTCCCGCCTGGGAAAGCGGAAAGGCAGCTGCACCGCTTGAGGAAAACTGGGACAGGCAGATTGACACCCTTATTGAATATTACAAAAAGAACGGCTATGGCATGTATTCAAAATATACTGCCTTTACCTGGCGCAACCACAGCCTTTGCCCTATTACATCAACAGATCCCATCACGCTTTCGGATTTAAAAAACTATGAGCTGCAGCGTAAAAAGGTTATCGACAATACCGAAAGCTTTGTTAACGGCTATCCGTCAAACAATGTATTGCTTTACGGAGACAGAGGAACGGGAAAAAGCTCTACTGTTCACGCAGTTTTAAATGAATATGCACGGGAAGGGCTCAGAATGATTGAAATATCGAAAAGCGATATTTCGGATTTAACATTAATAAGAGAGCTTTTGGCAGACAGCCCGATGAAATTCATTATCTTTATTGATGATTTATGCTTTGACAGCCACGATGATTCCTTTGGGGAATTAAAAGCTGCACTTGAGGGAAGCCTTTCCGGCAGAAAGCATAACACAATCATTTACGCAACCTCTAACAGACGCCATCTCATCAAAGAAAGCTTTTCCGACAGAGAAAACGACATAAACAGAAATGACATTATGCAGGAGCAGCTAAGCCTTTCAGATCGCTTCGGGCTCTCAATAACATTTATTAATCCCGATAAAAAGGATTATCTTGATATTGTTGATAAGATTGCTAAAGACAGAAAGCTTAACGTAAATCAGAATAAGCTTCATCTTGTTGCAGAGCAATGGGCATCACGCAAGGGCGGAAGATCGCCGAGATGCGCAAAGCAATTTATAGATTTTGTTGAAAGTGCAGAAAAGCGCGGCAAAGAATGGTAAAACAGACACATCCGAATTCAGTTTTGTATTGAATCGGCTTTGCCCGAAGTTAAAAAATTTTTAACAAATTTCACTGTTTGTTTACCAAAACATAAAATTATAAACAAAAACGAATGGTAATATTAACCCAAAAGGAGAAATGATTATGAGCAATAAAATTCTTGTTGTAGATGATGATCTTCACATCTGCGAATTACTCAAGCTTTATCTTGAAAACGAAAGCTACACGGTTTATGTTGCAAATGACGGTCAGACCGCCGTTGATACCTTTGCCGCAAAATCCCCTGATCTTGTTTTACTTGATATAATGCTTCCGAAAATGGATGGATGGCAGGTTTGCCGTGAAATTCGCAAAACCTCATCAGTGCCTATTATTATGCTTAGCGCAAAGGGCGAAACCTTTGACAAGGTGCTTGGTCTTGAGCTTGGCGCAGATGATTATGTTACCAAGCCATTTGAAGCAAAAGAGGTTATGGCACGAATCAAGGCCGTTCTGCGCCGTTCAAAGGGCGACAGCGAAGCTGTATCAGACGAAAAGAAAACCGTTGTATATGACAAGCTTGAAATAAACATTGTAAATTACGAGCTTAAGGTTAACGGAGCAGCAATCGATACACCCCCAAAAGAGCTTGAACTGATTTATCACTTTGCATCCAATCCAAACAGAGTTTATACAAGAGATCAGCTTTTGGACGAGGTTTGGGGATTTGATTATTACGGGGATTCACGAACAGTTGATGTTCACGTAAAAAGACTTCGTGAAAAGCTGGAAGGTGTTTCCGATAAATGGACACTTAAAACCGTTTGGGGCGTAGGCTACAAATTTGAAACCAAGGAATAAAACCGATGTCAATAAAAAACAGGCTTGAAGCATTAAGAAACCGCACATCGAGAATCATTCTTGCAAATTCAAATATATTTACAAAATATTTTCTTTTGTTTGCTGCTATTTTTATTATTGTGTTTATGGTGCTTGGCTCCTCGCTTTTTATTCTTGTTAATAATTACACGGCAAATGAGCGAACCCAGCTTTTAAAGAACAACACTGCCTCCGTTTCCAACACAGTTGAAAACGTTATTGACATTCATGATATGAATAAAAGCTACAGCATTGAAAAAGAATTAATTTGTGAAACCCTTTCGACAATTTCACAATCCATTGAAGCAGATGTTTTCGTTTGCGATTTGGACGGAAATATCATTTTCTGCGGCGAACGGGCAGGCTCCCTGCCTTTTTCAAAAAGCATGCTTGCTTGCTCAAAGCATGACAACCTGAAAATGAGCAGTTCTATTATCGATTCTGTTGCAAAGCTTGGAGAAATCGTTGAAACAACACATATTTTAAGCCTTCAGTATTTTGTTGTAGGCAGACCGATTATGTCTGACGGACAAATGATCGGCGCTGTATTCTCTCTTGCAAATACGGGAGTTCAGACGCTTGTGCTTGAATTTTTAAGAATATTTCTTGTATCTGCATTTTTCTGCCTTATTCTTGCATTCGTTTGTATATACTATTTAACAAAGAAAATGATTACTCCTCTTCATCAGATGAGCAGCGCTACAAAACAGTTTGCTGTCGGCGACTTTTCATACAGAGTTAAGGTAGCGGGAAATGACGAACTTGCTGACCTTGGAAGAGCCTTTAATGACATGGCTGATGCACTGGATGCACTTGAGGGTTCAAGACGAAGCTTTGTTTCAAATGTTTCCCACGAGCTCAAAACACCTATGACCTCGATTGCAGGATTTATTGACGGAATACTGGACGGAACCATTCCGCAGGATAAGCAGCAATACTATCTTGAAATCGTAAGCACTGAGGTAAGGCGCCTTTCCAGACTTGTTGTTTCCATGCTCAATATGAGCAAAATAGAAAGCGGCGATCTTGAAATGAAGCCGTCTAATTATGATATTTCCGATCAGATTATCCATATTCTTTTAACCTTTGAGCAAAAAATTGAAAATAAAAATATTGAAATCAGAGGGCTTGATAACTTAAAACAAACCTATATTGTTGCTGATCCCGATATGATTTATCAGGCAATTTATAATTTATTTGATAACGCTGTTAAATTCACTAATGAAAACGGATATATTGAGGTATTGCTTACCGAGCGCAATACAGATATTGAAGTAAACATAAAAAACAGCGGTGAGGGTATTCAGCAGAAAGAGCTTTCAAAGGTTTTTGAGCGATTCTATAAAGTAGATAAGAGCCGAAGTCTTGATTCAAAGGGTGCAGGCTTAGGGCTTTATATTGTTAAGCTTATGATTGAAATGCACGGCGGAAGAGTTCTTGCAAAGAGCGACAGTACGGAAACTGCCGAATTTACATTTACTTTACCGAAACAATTCAGCCCTATATATAAAAAGGAGAAAAAATAAACAATGAATGAATTTGAAAACAAAGAAGAATACACCTGCGGCAATCCGCAAAATGAAAACACAGAGGAAAAAACAAATTCTGAAAGCACACAGCAGACTGCAGAGCAGAATCCGCCAGAAAATGCGGCTTCCGGAAGCACAGGTACGGAAAACAACACAACCTATCATTATTCATACACTTCTGCTAATAATCAGAATCAAAACACATACTATAATGCAAATCCACAGGCAAACCCATACGGCCCATATCGCGCTGAGCCTGTTGTTCACACAGAAAATCCCGAGCCAAAGAAAAAGAACAGAACCGTTATTACTCTGATTATTATTTTCGGTGTTTGCGCAGTGCTTGCAATTGTCGGATTATTTATAGCCGCTGCCGTAGGCGAAAATAATAGCAATGATAATTCCAATACAACAAATCCATCCGCACAGGTTGACACAAATGATCAGGCTGAAGTTCCGGAAAAGAATTCCTCAGGCGATTTGACTGTTGCAGGCGTTGCAAAGAATGTTGTGGATTCCTGCGTTGGAATTACCGTTTACACACAGGCAACCAATTACAGCAACTTTTACGGCTACGGCTCTCAGAATAACAGCGGAGAGCAGGTTCAGTCCGGAGCAGGCTCAGGTGTGCTTATGCTTGAAAGCAACGGAAAAACTTATGTTTTAACAAATGCTCATGTAATAAGCGATGGTTCAAAATTCACAGTTACGCTTAACGATAAAACAGAATATGAAGCTGCAATGGTAGGATATGACAGTCAGACCGACATCGGCGTTCTTTCAATAAATAAAACCGGTCTTAAAATTGCCGAATTCGCCAAATCAGACCAGACTGTTTTGGGCGAGCAGGTTATTGCAATCGGATGTCCCGGCGGACTTGATTTCCTCAACAGCTTATCAAGCGGATATGTTTCAGCACTTGCCAGACCGATTCAGTCTACCATCGGCTACAACACAGAGTGTATTCAGATAGACGCTTCCATTAATCCCGGCAACAGCGGCGGCGGTCTATTCAATATGCAGGGACAGGTAATCGGCATTAACTCATCAAAAATTGCTGCTACCGAATACGAGGGTATGGGCTTTGCAATTCCAAGCAATACCGCTGTTGCAACAGCAAACAGCCTTATAAAGGTTGGATATGTTGAAGGCAGAGCAAAGCTTGGAATATCCTACAAAAGCTTAACCTCCTATTCAAATGCAAGTGCAATCGTAAATGCTCTTAACCAGCTTGGCTTTGAAAATGCTTCCGGAACAATGGTAATCAACGATATTTCAAACGATTCAGACCTTATTTCCAAAGACATTCAGCCATATGATATGATTGTTGCCGTTAATGGAGAAACGATGGTTTCAACCGATGTAATGACTTCGGTTCTTGCAAAGAGCAAGCCCGGCGATAAGGTTAAACTTACCATTGCACGAATCAAAAACAATCAGATAGATACCTTTGAAATTGAATGTACACTTATTGAATCAAAAGGATAATGATAATTAATACAGCTTTCCCCAATCTAAACAGATTGGGGAATTTTTTGTGCCGTTTATCCCCAAACAACATAAAATGTAGTGATGATACGGGAGGTAAACTATGGCAACGATAAGCTTATGTATGATTGTAAAAAACGAAGAAAAGGTGCTTTCAAGATGTCTGGACAGCATTAAAAATGCCGTTGATGAAATCGTGATAGTAGATACGGGAAGCACCGATACAACAAAAGAAATAGCTGAAAAATATACAGATAAGGTTTTTGATTTTAAATGGGTTGACGATTTTTCGGTAGCACGGAATTTTTCCTTTTCAAAAGCAACAAAAGATTATATTATGTGGCTTGATGCCGATGATATCGTTTCAAAGAAAAACTGTGAACAGCTTTTGGAGCTTAAAAACAACATGAATGATGCAGATGTTGTTATGATGAAATACATCACTGCATTTGACGAAAACGGCAAAGCAGCCTTTTCTTATTATCGGGAAAGACTTATCAAAAAGGCATCAAATCCTGTGTGGAAAGGCAGAGTGCATGAAGCAATTGAACCAAGAGGAAATATCATTTACAGCGATATAGAAATAGAACATCATTCTGTTAAAACTGAATACAGCCGAAGAAATCTTTCCATTTACGAAAAGCAAATCAAGGACGGAGAACCATTGCAGCCCAGAGATATGTTTTATTACGGAAGGGAGCTTTATTATCACAATGAATATAACAAAGCTATAGCAGTGCTTTCTGATTTTATTGAAAATAAGAACGGATGGATTGAAAATAAAATAGAAGCATGCAGGATTTTATCTTATTGCTATCGAACAATCGGCAATATTGACAATGCGGTAAATGCTCTTTTCCATTCCTTTTCCTATGATATTCCAAGGGCTGAAATCTGCTGTGAAGCAGGAAATTTATTTATGCTTAAGGAAGCATACAACCAAGCTATTTATTGGTTTAAACTTGCTTTAACACTTCCGACAGATGAAAAAAACGGTGGATTTAATAATATTAATGCACAGGGATATCTTCCATGCATTCAGCTTTGCGTTTGTTATGACAGACTTGGAAATCATTCAGAAGCTGAAAAATATAATAATATGGCCGGCAAATACAGACCCTGCTCTGCTGCCTATCTTCAGAATATCGAATATTTTAATACCTTGCACCAAAGAGATATCTTTTGAATAAATTAAATATAGGTGTGTTATTCACCTATAACTAATGGAGGATTGTAAATTATGCATTTGAACACAAATATTTACAATGGAAATAATTGTGAAAATGAAAGAAAATGTGATTGCGGCGTAACACATATCTGTTGTTGCGCTCACGGAATCACCGGACCAACAGGCGCAACGGGCGCTACCGGTCCGACTGGTGCTACAGGTCCTGCAGGCGGTCCGACAGGTCCCACTGGTATGACAGGCGCTACAGGCCCAACTGGTCCTACAGGCTTCACCGGTCCAACAGGTGCTACAGGCCCTACTGGTGCGGCAGGAACAAATGGTGCAATGGGGCCGACTGGTCCTACGGGTGCTACAGGTGCAAACGGCATAAACGGAACAAACGGCGCTATGGGTCCAACCGGTCCTACCGGCGCTACAGGTGTTACAGGTGCTACCGGTACTACAGGTCCAACAGGTCCTACTGGTGCCACAGGCGCAGATGGTGTAAACGGCGCAATGGGTCCGACGGGTCCTACAGGTGCAGCCGGTACCAATGGAGCAATGGGTCCAACCGGACCAACAGGTCCTACAGGTGCCACGGGCGCAAACGGTGTAACCGGTCCGACTGGTCCGACAGGTGCCACAGGCGCAAATGGTGTAACCGGTCCATCCGGTCCTACAGGTCCTACTGGTGCCACAGGTGCAGATGGTGAAAATGGAGCAATGGGACCAACGGGTCCAACAGGTGCTACAGGCGCAAATGGTGTAACCGGTCCATCCGGTCCTACAGGTCCAACGGGTGCCACAGGCGCAAACGGTGTAACCGGTCCGACTGGTCCGACAGGTCCCACGGGAGCGACAAGATCACGCGGGTCGCAGGATCAGTAAAGAAAAAGCGGGGGGGCGGGGGCGGGAGGGGCG
>JAIDJS010000291.1 GCA_029052085.1 Eubacterium sp. | reverse complement strand
AATGCAAAGAATACGAAGAAGCTTGCAACGCCAACACTGAAAGCAACAGTAAACAAAAACGGCTCTTTCAAGCTTTCGTGGAATAAGGTAACCGGTGCAGATAAGTATGAGCTTTATATCAAGCAGGCAAATGGCAGCTACAAGCTGATGAAAACCACAACGGCAACTTCATTTACAACAGCCGTAGCGTCAAAGGGCAAAACCTACAGCTACAAGGTAAGAGCGGTAACAAGCAAAAACAAAAATGCTACCTCAAGCTACAGCAAAGTTGCAAGTGTTAAGAGAAAATAAGTTCCTGTTTTGCTTAGCAATATGACTCTGTTGTTACTTCATAACAATAAAAAAGATTACGGAGGCGGATATTATCCGCCTCTTTTCTTTATTGAAACTTGGTATGCAGTCAAATAAACGATAAGAAAATGATATGTGCCGACAAAAGTCGCCGTTTTTCCTATTGATAAAACATAAAAAAACTTATATAATATCCTTGGTGATACGATGAAACAGTTTTTAGAAATAGGAAAGCTTATCAATACCCACGGAATAAAAGGCGAAATGAAGCTTGAAATGTGGTGTGATGATATTGAATACTTAAAGCAGTTTAAAACGCTGTATTTAGACTGCAGCGGCGCTGACAGCTTAAAGTTTATATCAGCCCGTCCGCAGAAAAATCACGCAATTGTTAAATTTTCTGAGATTACATCAATTGATATGGCAGAAAAGCTTAAAAACAGCGTTGTTTACTGCAATCGTGATGATGCCGAAATTGATGAGGATGCAAATTATATTCAGGATTTGATTGGCTGTTTGGTTGTGCATGCAGAAAGCAATGCGGAATACGGCGCGGTTTTCGATGTTGTGAATTATGGCGCATCCGATATTCTTGATGTTGTAAATGATAAAAAGCATAGCTATATTCCTGTTATTCCTGATATTGTTAAGGAAATTGATACAGAGAATGAGATGATCAGAATAATTCCGATGAAAGGGCTTTTTGATGAGAATTGATATACTTACTCTTTTTCCCGAAATGTGCAATGCCTATCTGTCTGAAAGCATTATAGGAAGAGCACGCAAGGCCGGAAGGGTTCAGATTGAATGTGTTGATATAAGAGATTATACGAAGGATAAACACCGCAGAGTGGATGATACGCCGTATGGCGGCGGTATGGGGATGATTATGCAGGTGGATCCGATATATGATTGCTATAACGCACTTTGCAATGAAACAGGCACAAAGCCGCACCTTATTTATCTTACACCGCAGGGTAAAACCTTAACACAAAAGCGTGTTCGTGAGCTTGCTGAAATGGATAATATCGCCCTTTTGTGCGGACACTATGAGGGTATAGATGAAAGAGTGATTGAGGAGCTTCAGCCTGAGGAGATTTCTGTCGGCGATTATGTGCTTACAGGCGGCGAATTACCCGCTCTTATTCTTGCTGATTCGATTTCACGTATGCTTCCGGGTGTTTTGTCTGATGATGAATGTTTTGAGGAGGAAAGCCATTACAGCTCGCTTCTTGAGTATCCCCAGTATACCCGGCCATATGAGTGGAGAGGCAGAAAAGTTCCCGATGTGCTGCTTACCGGTCATCATGCTAATGTTGATAAATGGCGCAGACAGCAATCGCTTAAACGTACCCTTGAAAGGCGGCCGGATATGCTGGAAAAAGCAGATTTGTCCGAAGAAGATAAGAAATATTTGTCAGATTTAAAATAAATTCAAAATGTTATGTGAATTTTGCACAAATCAGACG
>JAIDJS010000290.1 GCA_029052085.1 Eubacterium sp. | reverse complement strand
AATCCGTCTATGTCGCAGTCCATAAAGGCATTTATATTAACCATTTCAAAGCCCGTTCTGTGGTCCTTTGCCATTGTGTACGGCATAAATACATAGGAACGAATCTGGCTTCCCCAGGCAATTTCCTTTTGGTCGCCCTTGATGTCTTCAATTCTTTCAAGGTTTTCGCGTTCTTTGATTTCAACAAGCTTTGATTTAAGCATTCTCATTGCAACCTCTCTGTTCTGATGCTGTGAACGCTCAATCTGGCAGGATACAACAATGCCTGTAGGAATATGAGTAAGGCGAACGGCAGAAGAGGTTTTGTTTACCTTTTGTCCGCCTGCACCCGATGCTCTGTAAACATCCATTTTAATATCTTCCTCACGGATTTCAACATTAACATCATCGTCAATTTCCGGCATAACCTCAAGGGATGCGAAGGAGGTATGTCTTCTTCCGGAAGAGTCGAAGGGAGAAACCCTTACAAGGCGGTGAATTCCCATTTCGCCTTTCAGATAGCCATATGCGTTTTCGCCCTCAATAAGTATGGTTGCGCTTTTTAAGCCGGCAACATCACCGTCAAGATAATCCAGTGTTGAAACCTTGTAGCCATGGCGTTCTCCCCAGCGGTTGTACATTCTGAAAAGCATTTCTGCCCAATCCATAGCCTCTGTTCCGCCGGCGCCTGCATGGAACGTTAAAAGTGCGTTTTTATTGTCAAATTCTCCGCTTAAAAGTGTTGACAGCGTTAAGCTTTCTATTCTTTTTTCAATGTCTGAAACAGAATCGGTGCAATCTGCAAGCAGGCTTTCGTCGCCCTCCTCATCTGCAAGCTCAATCATAACAAGTGCATCATCAAAATCTGATTTCAGTGATTCGTAGCTTTCAACCTTTGCTTTAAGCGAGCCTGTTTTCTTCAGCGTTTTCTGGCTTTTTTCCATATCATCCCAGAAATCAGGTGCTGCCGCTTCCTCCTCAAGCTCTTTAATTTCGTTTTTAACAAGATCTATTGCAAGTGCTTCTTTTAAATTCTGAATAGGTTTTTCCGATTCAAGCAGTCTGAATCTTAAATTTTCAAATTCAATCATCGTAAATCTCCTTATTTAATAAACATCGCTATTATATACAAATTACGGAATTATTGCAAGATATCTTGTTAAAAATATATTTACTTTATTTTAATCAATCAGTTGATTTTTTATGCTAATATAAGTATAATTTAGTTAGAATAGCAATATGCAAATTTTTACAGGAGTTAAAAATGTTTTTATACGAGAATAATAAATGCCCTGTCTGCGGCAAGGAATTTACAGAGGGCGATGATGTTGTTTCCTGCCCTGAATGCGGAACACCTCATCACAGAGAATGCTATAAATCACTTGGAAAATGTGTTAATAAGGATAAGCACGGCACGGATTTTGTTTACAGCAGAAACAATGATGATAATGAAAAGCCAGCCGAACCTGCACAACCCCAATCCTTTGAGCAGTTTGCTGCTGATGCGCGTCAGGTATTTGAGAATGTGCATCCGGTAAATGATGCTGTTCATAATAAGGCTGAAGAAGCAAATGCGGAAATTCAGCAAAAGGTATCTTCGGAATATGACATTGATGGTGTAAGCACGCTTGATGCAGCAACCGTTGTCGGTGTGAATTCCGAAAGATTCGTAAAAAGGTTTTCTAAAAACGGAAAGCTTGGCTGGAACTGGGGTGCGTTTATCTTTGGTCCGTATTATTTTATGTATAGAAAAATGTATACGGAAAGTCTTGTTTTTCTTGTTCTTCCTTTTGTTGCAAGTGCAATTATAAGTAAAGTATTTGAATCGGCTATGCTTGTGCTTAAAAATATCTATACTGAAATGTATAGTATTATGGCAACCTATGATACAGAGAAAATGTCATCGTTTTTAAAAGAATCAATTGCCGCTCCCGAAAACAGGCAGGCATGGTTGGCTGTTTTAATAACGATAGCCGTATCTGTTGTTTTAAGAATGGTTGCTGCTGTTATTGCCGATCATCAGTATCGTAAAAGGGTTGTAAAAATCATAAAAACAGTTGATGAAAAAGTTGATCTCGGCGAATCTTTTTCTTTTGTCGGTCCTGTAACCGGTAACGAAAGCATGAGTCAGGCTGAGCTTAGAAAAATATTTCTTGCAAAGCAGGGCGGCGTAAATGTATTTTTTCCGCTTATTCTGCTGGCAATTTCATTCTTTTCGTATATGTTTTAAATGGATTCAGTATATTTTATGAGGGCAAAAATATGAAAGTTAGAAAGGCAATCATACCTGCAGCAGGCATGGGAACAAGGGTGCTTCCTGCTTCTAAGGCAGTACCGAAGGAAATGCTTAATATTGTTGATAAGCCTGCAATTCAGTATATTGTTGAAGAGGCTTTTGCTTCGGGAATAGAGGAAGTTCTTGTTATTACAAACAGAAACAAGGGTGCTATTGAGGATCATTTTGATCATTCCTTTGAGCTGGAAGCAAAGCTGTCTGAAAACGAAAGCAAAAAGAATATTCTTGATGATGTTCTGTCCTGCTCAAATTTCGGAAATATTTATTTTCTAAGGCAGAAGGAAACAAAGGGTCTGGGGCACGCCGTTCTTTGTGCTAAAAATTTTATCGGTAACGAACCGTTTGCCGTTCTTTACGGCGATGATGTTATTATATCTGAAAAGCCTGTAACCAAACAGCTTTGCGATGCCTATGAAAAATATGGCAGGGGCATTGTTGGTGTTAAGGAGGTTTCGGATGAGAATATAATAAAATATTGCTCGCTTAAAACGGAACATCTGGAAGAGAATTGCTACAATTGTTCTGATATGATTGAAAAGCCGAAGCCGGAAGAAATACTCGGTAATTATTCAATTCTCGGCAGAACGGTGCTTCCGCCGGAAATTTTTGATATTCTGGAAAAAACACCTGCCGGTGCCGGAAATGAACTGCAGCTTACAGATGCTATGAAGGTGCTTGCTCAGACAGAGGGAATAATTGCTGTTGATTATGAGGGCGAGCGTTATGATATGGGCAATAAATTCGGTATTCTTCAAGCGAATATCGAGGTGGGTCTTAATCATCCCGATACAAGGGATGAACTTAAGGCTTACATAAAGAAAATTGCTGAAAGCCTTGATTAAACGGCTTTCTGAATCGAGGGAAAGTTTTGAACAATTATTATCAGCCGCCGCAGTTTAATCAGCCAAATTATGATTATAACGAGGCTGCAATGAAAAGCAGATTTTATATGGAAAAGGCAAGATTGGAAAGGAAGGAAATAAGGCGTCTCGGCAATATTTTCGGTATTGTAATTTCCGCATTTATTCTTCTTCAGCTTGCTTGTGTTTTACTTTTAAATGTTTTTGGTTTGGAGGAGCTGTACAACAATTCCGCTCTGTTTCAAACCTGCTTCGGAATCGTTGTAGTTGATCTGATTTGCATAGTGATTCCATTTGGCGTAATGGCGTATGTAAACAGAAAAAAGTACACTGTTGATATTATTCCTACCAAAAAGGTTTCCGGTAAGGATATGTATTTATGGGTAACCTTCGGTATGTTTTGCTGTATTGCTGCAAATTATGCTGTTGGAATTGTTGTTGCATTTTTTCAGGCATTGGGTCATGATCCGCTGCAATATGAAACTCCGGAGCCGGATTCCTTTGTAACAAGTATTGCAATAGCTATAGGAACGGCGGTTATGCCCGCTCTTTGCGAAGAATTCGGTATGCGCTGCTGCGGATTAGGTTTACTGAGAAAGCATGGCAAGGCATTCGGTGTTATAGCTGTTTCTATTGTTTTCGGCTTAATGCACGCCAATTTGGTTCAGTTTGTTTTTGCTACGCTTGTAGGCTTGATTTTAGGTTATGTAACCGTGAAAACAGATAGCATTGTTCCCGCTGTTCTGATTCATTTACTCAATAATTCCATGAGTGTTGTTTCAAGCATTGCCAAGCATTTTGCAGGTATAGAAACAGAGGATATAACCGTTTGGTTCTTTGTCGGCTGGCTTGTTCTTGGCGGTATATCCGCTCTTGTTCTTGGTTTTAAGGGTTATTTTAAAAAGAGTGAAAAAACGATTTCAGAGCCGTTTCAGAATACAACGGGAAAAAAGATTGCAGCCTTTTTCTTTGTTCCGGGTATGATATTTCCGTTTTTGTATTTTGTAATTTCTATAATAGCAACAATAAGATGAATGAATTTATGAAGCGGGCAATGGAGCTTGCCCGAATAAGTGCTTCAGAGGGCGAGGTCCCTGTTGGTGCAGTAGTAGTTAAGGAAAATGTAATAGTCGGCGAGGGCAGAAACAGGCGTGAACTTGGAAAAAATGCGCTTTATCATGCTGAGATTGAGGCAATAGATAATGCTTGTAAGGCTCTTGGAGGCTGGCGGCTTTGGCAGTGTGAAATGTACGTGACCTTAGAGCCTTGTCCGATGTGTGCTGGAGCTATCATTAACTCAAGAATAAAAAAGGTTATCTTTGGTGCATATGATAAAAAAGCAGGCTCGTTCGGCTCGGTTGTTAGTTTTAATGATTTATCTTATAATCATAAGCCAGAAATTATCGGCGGTGTCAATGAAAAAGAATGTTCGTCAATGTTAAAGGATTTTTTTAAAAACTTAAGATGTGTAAAGTAAAAAAACTTCACAAATCAGCATGGTTTTAACTATGCTGATTTTTTTAGTTATAAGAGCTGTTTTTCTATTTTTTATATTACAATTACTGAATTTTATATTGATTTTCATGAACAGGCTGTGATATTATATATTCACATTTTTTTATGAGAGGTAAAATTTTATGGAAAAGATGCTAATAAACTATTCGGTAAAGGGAAAACACTTTACGTGCAATGGGTTTAAATCTCCTCATTTTTTTATTGAAAAACAGGAGAAGGGCTGCAGAACCGCTATGTATCTTAATGCAGAAGAGCCTTTAACGATTCAAAAGTTTCAGATTATTTATCCTTATAAGTTCAATAAGGATAGCCGTGTGTTTGTAAATGGTTATCAGTCCTGGACAGACAGCAGGGAATACTTTATTGACGAAGAAATGAATGAACTCAGCAGATTTACGGAGTTCTATGTTAAAACCCCTTTTGTTCAGAAAATTGGTATCGGCAAATCCGGTGATTATTTTATCTGTAAGTATCCAAGAAGAAAAGGTTTGTTTTATGGCTGGTCCTATGGATATGTAAGAACAAACGGCAAGGTTGATTTGTTCGGCTCACTCAGTGAAAGATGCGGGTTTACCATTATCAGATTTGATGTGGAAAATCAGCAGGTTATTATCGAAAAGGAATTGGAGGGTGTAACTTTTTCCGGAAGAACGCTTATTGCCGATTATGCGATGATTACCGATGAGTACGAGGCTGCATTTGATACCTATTTTGATTTAATGGGTGTTCAGTGTACACAGAAAGAGAAAAAGTGCGGTTATACAACTTGGTATAACTATTATGGCTCCATTACAGAGGATATAGTTGTTCGTGATCTTGAATCCCTGTCAAAGCTTGATGAAAAGGTTGATATTTTCCAGATAGATTACGGATATCAGAAGGCAATCGGTGATTGGCTTGAAACCCAATCGGATAAATTTCCCAATGGTATGAAAAAGATTGCTGATGAAATACATAAAAAAAATATGCTTGCGGGCTTATGGCTTGCTCCGCTTGCCGTAACGGCAAATTCTTCAGTTTATAAAGAGCATAAGGATTGGCTGGTTAATGACAAAAAAGGCAAGCCCTATGTTGCAGGTCCGAACTGGGGGCCGTTTTATGCGCTGGATATCTACAATAAGGGGGCTGCTGATTATATCAGGCATTTCTTTGATGTTATTCTTAATGAATGGGGCTACGATATGGTTAAGCTTGATTTTCTTTATGCTGCCTGTGTGCTTCCTATTCATAATAAAACAAGAGGCGAGGTTATGTGCGATGCAATGGATTTGATTCGCGAATGTGTCGGAGATAAAATTATTCTCGGCTGCGGTGTGCCTCTTATGCCTGCCTTCGGCAAGGTTGATTTCTGCCGGATCGGAGCGGATGTAGATCTTGAATGGATTAGAAGAAAGCATAGAATCAGAGAGGATGTAAGCACACCTAACACGGTTAACTGTACTGTATTCAGACGTCATTTAAACGGCAGAGCCTTCCTTAATGATCCGGATGTATTCCTTTTAAGAGATACAAATACAAAAATGAGCTTTGATCAAAGGGCTCTGCTCGCTAAAATAAACAGCTATTTCGGCAGTTTGCTTTTTGTTTCCGATAATGTTGAAGACTATAAGGATAATCAGATGAAGGTCTTTTTAGATACGATACGGAAAAAGGATATTAAGATTCTGAATGCCGAATTTGCAGAGAAGAATATTATTTCTGTTGATTGCATAGTAGACGGCAGGGAAGAAAGCTTCAGATTTAATTCGGAAACAGGCGAAAGCTGCTGAAATTAAGTGTTAAATAGAAAAAGGATAGTTAATGCCATTTAACTATCCTTTTATACTGTCCGGGATAAAATACCGAACAAATTCTTATTTATTATATTCAATAATTTTCATAACAAGCCGCTAATTCATCTTTTTTCTGTAATCTGAAGGCGAAAGTGAAGTGGTTTTTTTGAATTCCGACGAAAAATAGTTTTGGTCAGAAAAAGACAGAATTTTTGAAATTTCACTTATTGAACTTTTTGTATTGCTTAAATACAGCTTTGCAATATCAATTTTTCGCTCGATAAAATAGCGATAAGGCGTAATTCCATAGGTTTCTTTAAAAATTCTGATAATCTGATTTTTTGAGTAATTG
>JAIDJS010000029.1:6721-11897 GCA_029052085.1 Eubacterium sp. | reverse complement strand
TCTTAGAGACAGCTGAAGGACACACTGCCGTTATAATACTCCTCCGAATAAATGTTATCCCTTGTTTCATCAGAAAGAATCTTTTGTTGAAACTGAACTGTTTTTTCCTTAGCTTCTTCGGTTGAAAATTTGTATTCATCTCTATTAAAAGATATATTTTTTTCAAAAGAATCCGATAGTTCTATATAACTGTACCCACAGAGAATATCAATTACGCTGGTTGAACCATCATTACTATAACTGCGAACCGTAACAGATTCTATTTCATCTGTTTCGGGAACCACATTTACATAAATTTTCTCAGAAATAAGCTGAACGGAAAGAATTGTTGCTGCTGAAAACATTATTGCACAACAAAGACTTGCAAAAACAGGCTTAGACATCGCTTTTCTGAAAAAGACGGCAGATAAAACTACTGCCGTAACTGCAGCAATAATTATTGCTGCAAGGATTCTTGCAAAAAGAGAAACCTCATTGCCGATACCCAGACATACAAATGTTTCCGCCAAAAAGCAGATTACTGTTAAAGCAACAGGAAGCACCTTGCCGGAAAGTCTGTTTTCAGCAACCTCTGCCTTTCTTTTTTTGAACGCAACATAACCTGCTGTATAGAAAACAGCAAACTGCGCAACAGCAGCAATAGCAAATTTTAAAACCGAAAAATCAGTTACATCGCTGATGACTAACTTTACAGCAGCAATAGAATAGGAGGTTTCAAGATTAAGCCAAAAGCCGTAAATCGTATTTAAATAGCAAATGAAGCCGATTGCTCCGATATATAATACCAATGTTGAAATAAAGCTCAAAAAAACATACTGCCATATTCTGCCGGCAATAACAGCACACATAACAAATACGGTATAAAGCACAGCAACTGCAGCAAATGACATTAAAGTAAACTTTAAGAAACTTCCGGCTTCAAGATTGACAAACCGAAATGCTTTAAAACTACCGAAATTTACGGTAATCATACTGATTATATAAAACATTGCATATGACAATGCCATGCTTATAACTCCAAAAAGGAAATTCGCATTAAACCACGAACCTCTTTTAACAGGAAGCGAAAAATAAAAATCGGATGCTCTTTTGCTGTATATACCGCGAAACAGAACAGCCGCAAGAATAAATGCCTCTACACTGAAAAAGCAGACAAAAAGCGGTATACACATATTTGAAAATATTTCTGTAATATTATTTGTTAATTGATTTCTTCCGTCAAAATAATCTGCGTTAAAGTTTATAAGAAGAACCGACAGAAGAAGCGCAAAAATCTGAAAAACAGCAAACAATGCAGCATATTGACGGAAATTATTTTTTAAGGCTGCTAAAAAATTATTGGAAGAATTTGTTGATGTCATACCCTGCTACCTCCATCTCACTTATAAACAGTTCCTCAAGAGTAAGCGGAAGCATTTCCCGGAAAACAGGATTCGTACTTTCAATAACCTCGTTAATTTCATCCTCATTGCCCTTAACCGTTATCTGAATCATTTTACCCTGATGGGTTTCTTTTACAATATTAAGCTTTTCTTTTATAACATTTATACTTTCCGGATTTTCAAGAACAAACTGAACACGGAAAACGCCGATTGATGCACTGTCTATTTCCTGTTCAAGAAGGATGCCGCCAAGATGCAAAAGACCGATATGATCACAGAAGCCCTCCAGCTCTCTTAAATTATGGCTTGCGATAACAACCGTTGCATTTGTTTCTGCAACATATTCAATTAAAATCTTTTTAACAAGCTCACGAATAACCGGATCAAGACCATCAAAAATCTCATCAAAAAGAATGAACGCCGGCTTATACGCAAGCGCAAGCATAATGGCACCCTGCCTTTGCATACCCTTACTCATAGTTGAAATCTTTTTTCCGGTATCAATCGGAAAAACAGATTTCAAATAATTATATTTTTCCTCATCCCATGAGGCGTAAACAGATTTAAAATACTTAGCCATGCTTTCCACAGTAGCACCCGGAAAGAAATAAGGATAATCGGAAATATAGGCAGTTTTCCCCTTAAGACCGTTATTTTCAAAGGGGGTTTCACCATCCATATAAACATTTCCGCTGTCCGGCTGAAAAACACCTGCCATTATTCTTAAAAGGGTGCTTTTCCCTGCACCGTTTGAACCGACAAGCCCGAAAACAGAGCCATTTGCAACCGAAAAGGATATTTCATTCAATGCTTTTGTTTTATCAAAAGTTTTCGTTAAGTTTTTGATTTCAATCATTTTCTTTTTTCTCCCAGATTTCATTAACTATTTTGATAACTTCATTCTTTTCAACACCGGAATTCTTTGCATCACGAAGCACCGTTTTTATCTCATCTGCTGCAATTTTATTAAAGGTGGCAAGGCTTTCCGTTCCCTTAACAAAAACACCCTTTCCTGCAACCGTATAAATAACACTTTTCGCTTCAAGATTTTTATACGCTTTGGAAACTGTATTCGGATTAATTCCAAGTTCGCATGCAAGCGCCCTTACTGACGGGAGCATACTGTTTTTTTCATATATGCCTAAATTAATATATCTTACAATATTTTTTTCAAGCTGAGTGTAAATTGGATCCTTGCTTTTAACATCAAGCGAAAACATATATAAACTCCCCTTTCTGAACAATCAATATTCAAGTTCTGTACTATTTCATATAGTACAGTGGCCACTCTTAAAATATCACATCAAAATTCCTTTGTCAACCAAAACCGCTGTCCATAAAAAGCGAAAGCTTTTAGACAGATGCAAATTACCTGCGGAACAGGCAACAGAAAAAGAGCGATGTTTCCATCGCTCTGCAATTATTCAATTGGAAAACAAAGATTAAGCGCATGCTTTTCTATTTTAAAATTAACCTCGCTGTAATCAAAATTTTCACCATCACAGTTTCCTAGAAGAGGACTTCCGTCTGCAGACCAGATTCTTCCCCCTGTTATATAACCGACATTAACCTTATCGGAATGAAGATGCGCAGTGCCTTCATTATATTTCGGAATAAGCGGAAGTGTTTCTTTCAGGCTTAAAGCATCAACAAGTGCGTAATCAAGAAGCCCGTCATCAAGCCTTGAATCCGGAGCCGGACAGAATCCACCGCCGTAATAGCTGCCGTTGCAAATAGCAAAAAGAGTATATTCCTTGGGTTCCCCATAAATTTTATATGGCTTGCCGCTGTCATCTATACAATCAAGATCAATATTTATCTGATATTTAAGAGACTGAAGAATGCACGGAACAACAGCAAGATTATAGGACTGATGACCGAGAAATTTGATTTTATCCGCCATTTTTCTGCCAAGCGTTTCTACCTTTGTATCAAGACCATAGCTCATAACATTGATACATTTCTCTCCATTATAATCAATTAAGTCAATCGGCTTAATATTATATTTAAGAGAACCATCGTGCAAGCCGAAAGCTTTGACTAATTTAAGCGCATCAAGCTTTTTTGTTCCGTAAACCTTTTTTGCAAAATCATTTCCCGTGCCGAAAGGAAGAATCATAAGCGGGGTTTCGGTATGAGCAAGCCCATTTGCCGCTTCATGCACTGTACCGTCTCCGCCGCAGGTAACAACAACGCAATCTTTTCCGTATTTCGCTGCGTAATCCGCTGCGATTTCCTTTGCATGACCCTTATAATGCGTTTCTTCAATAATCATCTCTGCATCGGCATTCCATCTGAAGGAAGACTGAACCTCCCTGAACAGAAGCTGTTTGGCTTTATTCCCCGCAATCGGGTTTTCTATAAACACGTATTTCACTGTTTCTTCTCCTGATTAAAAATCACATTACTTTCGTTCCGCCGACAGGGCGAATAATAAGAACATGGCAATTTCCAAGACCGAAAACACTTTCCATGGCTGCTTTATACTCTTCAAGCAAATCATTGGGAACAAATGCCTGAATTGTACCGGCGAAACCGCCGCCGTGAACACGATAAGCACCCTTCCCCTTAAGCATTTCCTCTGATATGCAGAGAGCAAGCGAAAGCTTCTGCTCCGTTGGATTTGCCGGGGAATACACATTCTGATTAAGCATATATGATGATTTGCCGCTGTCAACAATAATTTCCTTGAACGCATCAAAATCATTGCTTTCAAGTGCTTCAACTGCTTTATCAACACGAATGTTTTCATTATAGAAATGATATGCACGAAGAAGCGCACGATCATTAACCTTATCCGTAAGCTGGGGTACTGCCTTTTTAAAATCGTTATAATCAATTTCACGAAGCACCTTTTTGCCCATAGCCTGAGCAACGCTTTCCATCTCTCCCCTTACGGCAGCGTAATCATCTGTTAAATCACTGTGATTTCCGCCCGTATCAACAATACAAAGAGAATGTCCGCTTTGTGAAAAATCAAACTCAACCTTATTAATAACAGGATTTTCGGTTGATTTAAAATCAATAGTAACAAATGTACCGACAGAAGATGCCATTTGATCCAGAAGACCGCAGGGCTTGCCGAAGAATACATTTTCACTGTACTGTGCAATTTTAGCAATATCAACTGCGCTTATTTTGCCGTCATTGAAAAGATAGGATACGGTTGTACCAAGCAAAACTTCAAACGCCGCGGAGGATGAAAGACCGCTTCCGCCCATAACATCAGAAGTTGTTACGGCATCAAAGCCGCCGATTTTATAGCCCATATCCTTAATTTTAGCAACAACACCTCTTACCATAGCTGTTGAATGCCCGAATTCGGTTTCATCCGGCAAAAGCTTTTCAATATCTACAACATTAAGAGCATGGCCGATTGACTGAACACGAACCGTATTATTCAGGCTGGGAGCGCAAACAGCAATCGCATCAAGATTAATTGATGCAGCCATAACCTTACCGTTGTTGTGATCGGTATGATTTCCGCATACCTCTGTTCTTCCCGGCGCAGAAGTAATTATAATATCCCTGTCATCTCCAAAGATATTGATAAATTCTCTGATTGTGTTTATGTAACGCTCTTTCTGAGCCTCAACAGCTGAATCAAGCACATAAACAGCCTTTAATTTTTCATCCATTCTGCCATCGGAAATGGCTTCAATGTATTCCTGTGGTTTCATATTTTTCTCCTTTCAAAAGGGCGAACCCCTAACATCTGAATTTATAAAACAATTTTGTATTTTTGCTTTTGAGAATAGATAAGCAATGTCTGCGTCATCTGCCTTGATCTGATG
>JAIDJS010000029.1:0-6711 GCA_029052085.1 Eubacterium sp. | reverse complement strand
ATATTAAACATAAGGCTTGTTATCCCGGTAAAAGCAACAATAATCATAACAAGAATAATAAATTCCTTTGAAAACGGATTATACATAACAGCACCTATTCTTGTATAAATATAAAGCCTTGGCATAAAGCCCAGAACACTTAACACAAGATAATAAATAAAATCATAATGCATAGAGCCGTAAAGCTTTGAAATCATTCCCAGAGGAATAGACGGAACAAGGCGTGAAACAACAAGAATATACGGATTTCCCGTACCCTTGAACATAACCCATTGCTTTAAAAAACGTATTTTGCGTATATTGAGTATCATCATAGCCCAACCGCCGCCTATCCACCAGCCCTCAATATATTTAACAATAAAAAAGAAGGCCAGAAAGGTAACATTTATGATAATCGCATTCGGAAGTGAAAACACCATACCGGAAATAACACATAAAACACCCATCGGAATAGGAAGCTGGCATTTTGCAATATAAAGCGCAAAAAGGCAAACTAGAATTTCAATATGTGTATCCAGATCCGCTACTGCATTTTCGAGCTTAGAAAGCCAGCTTGTAACTGCATTAAATCGTACCTCAAGGCTTGGCTGTCTGTATAAGCAAACAGAAAGCAAAACAAGCAGCGCTATTGTTATAAGAATGATTATAAATGATATTAATCTTGTTTGATGGCGTTTGCTTTTCTTCAAATGCCACACCTCGCTTATTTACTAAAATCAGTATTCATGATAATTGCCCAAAAATTTAAAATCAGGAAGCTCTGACGAAAGGGCGCAAAGCAGATCCATTGTTTTTTCATCTTTAAGATTACCAAGAAAATCGGTGTAAAAATAATAATCAAAAGCACCGTTTCCGATAGGTCTTGATTCAAGCTTTGTTAAATTCAGACCTGCCATTGAAAATCTGCCAAGCACGCGGTAAAGCGAACCCGTTGTATGCGCAACGGAAAAAATAAGAGAAATCTTATCTGCATTTTTTTCAATAATAAGCCTTTTGGAAATAACGATAAATCTTGTTTTATTATTGCTTACATTCTGAATATCTGTTTTAAGAATTTTAAGCCCGTACTGCCTTGCAGCCTCCTTAGGGCAGATAGCAGCAATATCCCGCCTGCCGCTTTCGGAAATATACTTTGCAGCAGCAGCAGTATTGGAATAGTTAACACCTGTAAAATTAAAATCCTTAATAAATTTGGAGCATTGAGCCAGCGCCTGCGGATGGCTGTAAATCTTTTCAATTTCCTCGTATTTTGCATCACTGTCTGCACACAGACAATGATTGATATCAAGAGAATATGCTCCGACAACATAGAATTTATATCTCATCATCAGATCATACGCCTCGTGAACAGAGCCGGCAGTTGAATTTTCAATCGGGATAACACCAAAGGGCGCTTCCCCCTTATTTACAGCCTCAAAAACATCTTCAAACTGGCTGTAATACTTTATCTGCGAATCCGGAAAAAGTATTTTTGCTGCCTGATCTGTATTTCCTGCACTTACACCTGCACATGCCACAACAGGAGCGCACATTGAAATTTTCTCATTCGTTAAGGCTGAATTAACGGACCGGCGCAACTCATCGCCGCCTCCGATTATTCTGTGCTGCAGTTCACGGGAGGCATCCATTGTTGCCGCAAAAACCGTTGCAATAGCATCCCCCTGATCGCCGCATTTTTCTCTTACATTATCAAGTATTTCCTTTTCTCTTTTTTCATTAAGAACAGGCATACCGTTTTTTACCTTATATTCGGCAACCTCTTCGGATATTCCCATTCTTTCAATAAGAAGAGGAATGATTTTTGAATCTATTTCATCTATTCGTTTTCTTAAATCGAGTAAATCCATCTTTTTTATATTGTCCTTTTTACATCATTAAATCAAGAAGCGTAACTGCTGTTATCCCCTCTACAACAGGAACGGCACGCGGCACTACACAGGGATCATGCCTGCCTTTAACAACAAGCGTTTCATTCTCCATAGTCTGCAGATTAACGCTTTTCTGAGGAACAGATATAGACGGGGTAGGCTTCAGAACAACCGAGAAAACAAGGGGCGCGCCGCTGCTCATGCCACCTAAAACACCACCATTATGATTTGATAAAAGGGCAACCTCTCCGTTTTTTATTTCATAACCATCATTTGCTTCGCTTCCAAGCATTTCAGCAAAATCAAAGCCTGCACCAAACTGAACACCCTTAACAGCAGGAATGCCGAATAACGCAGCAGAAAGCCTGCTTTCAATTGTATCAAACATATTTCCGCCAAGTCCGACAGGCAAACCGACAGCAGCACATTCAACAATGCCGCCGATTGAATCACCGTTTATTCTGGCAGCTTCAACACAGGCTCTCATTTCAGCTTCGCTTTCATCATTGATTACTGCAAACTGCTTATGCGCAACAGCATCAAGCTCTGCCGCACGGATATTATTCTTATCAAAACAATGATCACACGCACTGCCGATTCTGCTTATATGTGCCCCGATTGTAATACCCTTTGCCTTTAAAATCTGCTTTGCAACGGCACCTGCAAAAACGATTGGAGCAGTCAGTCTTCCGCTGAAATGACCTCCGCCCCTTACATCATTATTACCATTATACTTAACATATGCAGGATAATCGCTGTGGCTTGGACGCGGAACCAGCATAAGATTGCCGTAATCTCCGATTCTTGTATTTGTATTTTTGATTTCCATTGCAAGCGGAGCGCCCGTTGTTACACCATTCAGAACACCGCTTAAAATATGAGGCGCATCACTTTCCTTACGCGTTGTTGCCGTTTTATCATTGCCGGGGGCACGTCTTGCCATTTCCCTGTTTATCTCATCAAAATCAAGTTTTATTCCATTCGGAAGCCCATCTATAACACAGCCGATTGCTTCGCCATGGCTTTCGCCGAAAATGGATAACTTTATTTTATTTCCTATTACCGAAGACATTTGCCTGCCCTCCAATTCTGTTATAATCCTCAAAGAATGACGGATAGGTTTTATCAATACTGTTTGCTTCCGTTATAATCGTTTCGCCATCCGCAAAAAGAGCGGCTATACTGAAAGCCATAACGATTCTGTGATCATTATATCCGAGAAGCTCTGCACCCTTTAATTTTTTTCCGCCGTTTATAATCATTCCGTCTGCTGTTTCCGTAACATCCGCACCCAGCCTTTTCAGATTGGAAACCACGCTTTCAATCCTGTCTGACTCTTTAAATCTGAGCCTTTCTCCGCCGATAATTTCCGTTTTTCCGTTTGCGTACGCCGCCGCAACGGCAAGAGCCGGAACTGTATCGGGAATATCGGAAACATCAATCTTAATTCCCTTTAATTCAGCTTTTCGGCTTATGATTTCATTTTCCTTAATCTCAATATCCGCACCGAATTCTTTTAATATATCCACAATCGCTTTATCGCCCTGAACGGAATTCATATCCAGACCCTTTAATGAAACCTCTTTGCCAACAGCGCCTCCTACAAGAAAAAAAGCAGCCTGCGACCAATCAGATTCAACAATATAATCTCTGCTTTTATACTGCTGATTTCCCTTTACAAAATAGCCGTTTTCCGTTTCCTTTATTTCAACACCGAAATCGCCCATAACTTTTATGGTTAAATCAATATACGGCTTGCTTTCAAGCTTTGTTGTAAGCACAATCTCACTGTCGCCATCAAGTATAGGGAGAGCAAAAAGAAGCCCGGAAATATACTGAGAGCTGATGTTGCCTGCAATTTCATATCTGCCGGGAGCCAGCTGCCCTTCAATGGAAAGAGGAAGCTTTCCATTTGATGTGCATTTGATATTATGCTTCGGAAGAAGCTCCAGAAAGGTTTCAAGAGGTCTTTCCGGAAGTCTGCCGAAGCCGACAAAGGTTACGCGTTTTCCAAGCGCCGCCGCAACGGGAATTACAAAGCGAAGTGTATTTCCCGATTCAATACAGTCTACAATTTTCTCATCATTTTTAAGAGCGGAAATTGCCTGCTGCATAGCCTGCATATCCTTAGAATGAATAATCGGACTTACGGCACCACCGCCTGCAAGAAACGAGCATAAAAGCGCCCTGTGCGCTGCAGACTTGCTTGGCGGAATAATCACACTTCCGTTTAATATTGCGTTTTTGATTTTTACTTTACTCATTTTATAACCCGAATAACTTGTTTATGTTTTCATTTTCAACAGGATAAATAAAGCTATCCCCAATTGCTTTCAGCATAACAAAATTGATACCACTTGAGGTTTTTTTCTTATCATGCTGCATAGCATCAATAATATCTTCAGCTGAATGATAATCAGTGGTTTTCATATTGTATTTTTCAAGCACAGCTTTAATTCTTCTGGCAGTTCCCTTTTCGGTTAAGCCTTCTCTTTCGCCGATTTCGCTTATCATAAGCATACCGATTCCCACAGCCTCGCCATGGGACACCCCTGAAAAATGATGCAGCTTTTCAATACCATGACCAATTGTATGACCGAAATTCAGGAGCGCTCTTTCGCCCTGCTCCTTTTCATCACGCTCTACAACACCGCGCTTGATATCAACACAATCAAATATGATTTCTTCAATATTTTCTTTAATATCTTCATTTTCTATCTTTTCAAAAAGGTCTGCCGACTTAATACAGCCTGCCTTAATAACCTCGCCCATACCGTCGCTGAAGAAATGATCGGAAAGCGTATTCAGCGCCAACGGATCAATCAGCACAAGAATCGGCTGATGAAAAGCACCGCAAAGGTTTTTGCCCTGCGGCAAATCAACACCTGTTTTTCCGCCTACAGATGAATCCACCTGAGAAAGCAGCGTAGTAGGAATCTGAACAAAATCAATCCCTCTTAAATAAATGGCTGCAGCAAAGCCTGCCATATCTCCGCAGACACCGCCGCCGAGCGCAACAACAATATCCTTTCTTGTTAAGCCGTTTTCGGCAAGAAATTCAACCATTTCAACAACCGTTGCAGTTGTTTTTGAGCTTTCGCCTGCTGCAAAAATAAATGAGAAAATCTCGTATCCCTCTTTTTCAAGGCTTGAAACAACCCTATCAAGATATAAGGGGGCAACATTGCTGTCTGTTATAACGCATGCCTTTTTTGCATTTGAAACCTTTTTGATATAGCTTCCGCAATTCTGCATTACGCCCTTTTCAATTATAATCTCATATGTTTTACCAACATGAACCGTAAGCTTTTTCATTAACCGATTTCCTCTTTAATTTTATTTGCCTTAGACATCAATTCAATAAGCCCCTTGCCGTCCTCTTCCTTTATAGCTTCTTTAAAGCGTTCAAGATTTAAAACCAAATCATCTATTTCCTTAATAAGCGGCTCTTTATTTGAAATAAAAAGCTCGCTCCACATTTCGCCGTTAATTCTTGCAACACGGGAAACATCCCTGTAGGAGCCTGCCGAAAAGCCGGGATGATACGGAGCAAGCGGACTTAAAACATAGGAGCAGGCAAGCACATGCGCAATCTGTGATGTAAACGCAATCATTTCATCATGATGCTCAGGTGTTGTAACAACTGTTCTTTTAAAGCCCATTTCCTTTGCAAGCTCAACCAAGGTATCCGTTTCGGATTTCTTTGCATTTGTGGGAGTACAGATAAATGAAGCATTATCAAACAGGGTAGCAAGGCTTGCATCATAGCCGGAAACCTCACGGCCGGCCATGGGATGCGCACCGATATATGAAAAATCAAAATTCTCTTTTTCAAGAGTTCGGCAGATCTTGGATTTAATTCCGCAGCTGTCTGTTACAATGCTGCCTTTTTTAAATTTATCCCTGTTTTCTATAACAAACGGAACGATTGCATCGGGATAAAAATTGATAAAGGTTATATCTGCCTGCGAAAGCAGTTCATCCAGCTTACCTGTTTCATCAATTGCACCGTCTGCAAGCGCCTTTTCGGTAACGGATTTTGTTCTGTTCCAGCCTAAAACATAATGATTTGTATTTTTTTTTAAGGCTTTTGCAATACTTGCACCGATAAGTCCCAAACCTAAAACTAAAATTTTCATAAGACATACTTCCACTAATAATTCTTTTTATATAATAATATATAATTCTTACAAAATCAAGAAAATTAGAATTAAATAATTATAAACCGATTTTGTATATAAAAAAAAGCAGCCGGTTTCCCGACTGCTTTTTCGTTATTCAAGTTTCCGAATATTTTTATCTTTTCTGAACACAAGGCAGATTGCTATTCCTGCAAATGCTAAGAACAAAAACAGAAATGCCGCACCTGAACCCTTACCCGTTCCAAACAATACGGACAATATCATATTTTCTTTTTTCGCCATAATCGGCTCAAATACCTTGTCAACAAGAAATCCACCGATAATATATCCAAGAGGAATTGTAAAAAACTGAAATGTATTTCTTGCTGCATAAACTCTGCCCTGCATATGAACAGGAATACGCTCACGGAATAAAACATCCATATTCGCATTCATAATCGGTATGCACAGCCATCCCAATACCCCGCCGATACACCATAACGGCAAGGTTTTGCCAAAGGCAAGAAAGAAGTTTTCCGTGCTCATTGCTATAAGCAAAGTATTGCAAATTACCTTTACTCTGCTTTTCGGTGTTGGCATTACAGAAGCGATAATACTGCCTATAAGTGTGGCAAAACCGATAAACGCGTTTACTGTTCCAAGTGCAATTTCGCCGCCGTTTTCCTTTGACAATATCATTGCAGGAAACGCAGCATTATACA
>JAIDJS010000289.1 GCA_029052085.1 Eubacterium sp. | reverse complement strand
CTGCTTCAACCTCGCAGTTTTTAATTTCATAATTTAGCAAATTATTTATTAACTCATTTCGTGAACGGTTTGTTGTGTTTGATAATTCGTCAAGTGTATTAACTGTTTCATCTATAATTCTAACAGAAAATGTTTTGTATCCGTCATCTCCACGCAGGGATTTTTTTGAAATAACAAGCTTTTCTTTCTTAATTATACGCTCTGCTAATATTGTTGCTTGACTACGGTTATAAATATATGTTATGATTAATAACATAAAATATAACAAAATTTTGAGAAGGTTATTTATGAAAAATTTAATTAAAAAAACGTTAAGCTTTTTGTTTGCAAAAGTAATGCTGTTACCATAACAGCAGGAATTGATTTGTCTGCATATGTTAGTATAGCAGGGGCTTGCTCCTGCCGTATAAATCCCTCCGTCAGCCATGTGGCTGACACACCTCCCTTTCACAAGGGAGGCTTTTTTGTAAGGCTTTGTGTTTTTAAAAAATCCAATAACAAAAGAGCAGAGAAAAAGGCTTTTTATATTGCCGATTTTGCTTAAATCTGTTATACTTTTATCAGCAACAATATTCGGAGGTATTGCAATGAATATTCTTATGATTGGCGGAACAGGGCTTCTTGGCTCTGCAGCAGCACAGCTTTTTATTGATAAGGGACACAGTGTGAAAACGCTTTCTCTTCCTCCGCTTCCTGTTGGTGCGCCTTTACCAAAGGAAATGGAAATCATTCTTAAGGATGCAAACAAGCTTTCCGATGATGAAATGCTTGCGATAATGCAGGGTTGTGATATGTTTGTTTTTGCAACGGGTGTTGATGAAAGAGTGGAATTTTCTGCACCTGTTTATGATGCTTATTATAAATATAATATTGCTCCGCTTGAAAGGCTTTTGCCCCTTGCGAAGAAGGCAGGAATGAAAGGTGCGGTTGTATGCGGCTCGTATTTTGCATGGCTTGCAAAGCAGAAACCCGAAATGCGTCTTTGCGATAAGCATCCGTATATTAAAAGCAGAATAGATCAGGAAAGAGTTTGTGAAACATATTCTGATAAGAATTTTCAGGTTGGTGTGCTTGAGCTTCCGTATATTTTCGGTACGCAGCCGGGCAGAAAGCCGGTTTGGGTTATTCTTATTGAACAGCTTCAGCGATTTGAAAAAATGCCGTTTACAATGTATCCGGCAGGCGGTACGGCAATGCTTACCGTAAGGCAGGTAGGGCAGGCGATAGTCGGTGCGGCAGAACAGTCTGTTGAAGCAGCTGAAAATCATAATGGAACATTCCGTGCATACGGCATTTCCTGTTACAATATGACTTGGCGTGAATTTCTGAAAATCGTTTATCGTGCAATGAACGGAACAGAAAACAGAACAATTGTTGATGTTCCGAAATGGACTTTTCAGGCCTTTGGTTTCGTTATGCGTAAGGATTATAAGAAAAGAAATGTAGATGCAGGTATTGACCCTGTCGGTCTTGCTGATATTATGGGCATGAACCTCTTTATTCCAACTGATGATTGCAAGGAACTCGGCTGTACAAATGATGATATCGAAAAAGCCATTTTCGATTCAATTAAGCTGTCTAAGGAAGCCTTCGAGGGCAAAGCGCAGCTTATTGAAATGAAAGGCGAATGATAGGAGTTTATTGAATATGTATATAGACAGGGAACCGATTTTTATAATAGAGATGGGCATTCTGCTGATTTACGCAATTATAATGCTCATAAAAAGAGTCAAATTTAAAAGGTTTGTGCTTAATCTGGCTTTTGGTTTCTATATATCCGTAATCATTGCCATTTGTTTTTTTCCTATATACATTACATCAGACGGATTTGATGTAGGAAACAATTTTATTCCGTTTAAAAGCACCATAGAAAGCATATCTGAATCTTTAAGAAATGGGCTGCCGTATGGTTTTGTATCCGTATTTGGTAATTTTGTTATGCTTATGCCATTGGGTGTGTTTTATAGCATTTACGTAAAAAATTATAAAATGCGTTTTCTTTATGTTTTTCTGTTTTCCGTATCCATAGAAACAATGCAGTTGATTATAGGTTTGATTATCGGCTGTAATTACAGAAGTACGGATATTGATGATGTAATTTTAAATACTGCCGGTGGAATTATAGCCATTCTTTTATTCAGTTTATTAAAAAAGATGTATTTCAAATTTAAAAAGGCATAAAAAACAGGCTATGCGTAAGCATAGCCTTTCGTTTTAAAAAAATCCGCACATCCGCCGAAAACTGAGAATAACCTGCATGTTAAAGCAGGTGGGTTTTAGCCGCATTATTTTGTGCTCCCAGCGTCCGTATAAATACGGGAGGTCTGCATACCTGTAAGGCGAGCGTAAATCCCTATTAAAAGATTGTTCGGGTTATTAAAGCTTTCGGTTGTCGAGATGCACAGACCGTAAACAATATATATTATTATATATCATTATCAATCTTATTCAAAATAAGATTGATAACTGCGAGTGGTTTTTACTGCTCAGGTTCAAAATATTCAACCTCAAATTTTTCTTCAACCTTTGCCATAAGAATATCGGAAATCTGTTCGTATTCCATTTCGTCCTCGATTTCAGCAAGATATTCTTCGCCGTCCTCTTCAAGAACCTTAAGAATAACTACCTCGTAATCTGCTTCAACGATTTCCTCGGCATCGTCCCGGTATTCGGTTATAGCAACGTAAACGTCCTCATCTGTTTCATATCTTTCAAGAAGCTCAAATAATATTTCGTTTCCGTTGTCATCCGTAACTGAAATAATATCCGGCTCATAAAACTCTTTTTCGTTGTCCATAATGTTCGTCCTTTCATTTTGTCTATAATATTATATACTTTTAATGAGGCTTCGTCAATAGTTATATACAATTGTTAAAAACTTACAATCAATTTTAAAAATGTTTAAAAAAACTATTGACATTTACTAAAAACCGTGTTATTATAAGGGTGAACTTAAGAGAGGGAAGAATTGAAGCAGAATTCTTAAAAGAATGGATGTAGTATTCTTGTTTAAGTTCAGATTATGAAAGGAGGCTTTGTCCGATGGTAGATTTAGAACCAGGTCAGACAAACGCCTGCTCAGTATTCAGGTAATATAACGGAACAGGCTGTCGGCAGAATTGAAATACAGTAAATCAATAACGGGCAGCAAGCTTTAAAAGCAATTAATTAGTTATAGCAGGAATCATTAGATTGAATACACAGGCGTCTAAAAAATTTAATTTTATGTTATATAATAATATAGCTTTCCCTGCAAAAGCTTGAAGATTAATTCTTCATCCAAATAAACTAAGGAGTAGTCCAATGCACTAACTAGTATAACCCAAGGAAAACGATATTTATTTGAGGAGATGGTTCCATGTTAAGGAGCTTCATTGTTTCAAAAAAATAATTGTGAGAGGTTAGTCCAATGTACTAAGTAAATTTAATAAATAAAAATATAGCTCCCGTCAAAAGTGACGGGAGCTGTTCTTTGCCCAATAGGTATTTTATTTATTAATTATAGGTAATAAATTCAGATATAAACGACTAAGATTGCTTGACAAATAAACCTATATTTGTTAATATAAACCCAATAGTTAATGGCTTTGAAAAAGAGGAGTATTTTTCAGCCTGCCTTTCAGAGAGCGGTTGTTTGGTGTAAAACCGCAGGCAGCGAAAAAGAAGGTAGCTTTTGAGCCGGCAGAGTGAAATAACAGTAGCCTTGCCCGTATATCTGCGTTAAGGATTTGAGCGGCATTTTACTTAAAAATGCAATTTGAGTGGTACCACGGAAACAGTATGCTTTCGCCTCATTTTTGGGGCGAAAGCTTTTTTGATTTTATAGGAGATGATACTATGGCAAAAGAACTTGAAAAACAATATAATCCTGCCAATGTTGAGGACAGAACATATAAGTTCTGGGTGGATAACGGCTATTTCCATGCGGATGTTAAATCTGATAAAAAGCCGTATACAATCGTTATTCCTCCTCCGAACATTACCGGTCAGCTTCATATGGGACATGCCCTGGATAACACCTTGCAGGATATTCTTATCCGTTATCACAGAATGAATGGTTATGATACCTTGTGGCTTCCGGGAACAGACCATGCTTCCATTGCAACAGAAGCAAAAATTGTTGAGGCAATGCGTGCTGAGGGTGTTACAAAAGAGGATTTGGGCAGAGATGGCTTCCTTGAACGTGCATGGGAATGGAAAAAGCAGTACGGCGGAAGAATTATAGAGCAGCTTAAGAAAATGGGCTCCTCCTGCGATTGGGACAGAGAACGCTTTACGCTTGATGAGGGCTGCAACAAGGCAGTTGTTGAGGTATTCAATAATCTTTATGAAAAAGGCTTGATTTATAGAGGAGAAAGAATTGTAAACTGGTGTCCGCACTGTTTAACATCTATTTCAGATGCTGAGGTTGAGTACGAGGATCAGGCAGGCCATTTCTGGCATCTTAAGTATCCGTTTGCAGATGGAAGCGGATATCTTGAGCTGGCAACAACCCGTCCCGAAACGCTTCTGGGCGATACTGCCGTTGCAGTTAATCCGAATGATGAACGCTATAAGGATTTAATCGGAAAAATGCTTGTTCTTCCGATTGTTCATCGTGAAATTCCTGTTATTGCCGATGAGTATGTTGATATCGAATTCGGAACAGGTGTTGTTAAAATTACCCCTGCTCACGATCCGAATGACTTTGAGGTCGGACTTCGTCATAACCTTGAGGTTATTGATGTTATGACGGATGATGCGCATATCAAAGAGGGCTGGGGCAGATACAGCGGTATGGACAGATACGAATGCCGCAAAGCTATTGTTGAGGACCTCGAGGCAGAGGGTGCGCTTCTTGAAATTGAAGATTATTCCCATAATGTAGGCACCTGCTACCGCTGCGGAACAACGATTGAGCCGAAGGTATCCAAGCAGTGGTTTGTAAAAATGAAACCGCTTGCTGGTCCTGCAATTGATGCTGTAAAAAATGAAGAAACCAAATTTGTTCCTAAAAGATATGAAAAAACATATTTCCACTGGCTTGAAAATATCCGTGACTGGTGTATTTCCCGCCAGCTTTGGTGGGGTCATCGTATTCCGGCATGGTACTGCGATGACTGCGGCGAAATTACGGTAAGCCGTGAAACGCCGACTAAATGTGCAAAGTGCGGCAGTGCGCATATCCATCAGGATCCGGATACGCTTGATACATGGTTTTCATCCGCTTTATGGCCTTTCTCAACAATGGGATGGCCCGATGAAGATGCAGAGGATTATAAAAAGTATTATCCTACCAATACGCTTGTTACAGGCTACGATATTATTCCGTTCTGGGTTATGCGTATGATGTTCTCGGGTATTGAGCAGACGGGTAAGGTTCCGTTTGATACGGTTCTCATCCACGGTCTTGTTCGCGATTCTCAGGGCAGAAAAATGAGTAAATCACTCGGAAATGGTATTGATCCGCTGCTTGTTATTGATGAATATGGTGCAGATGCTCTTCGCTTTACACTTGCAACAGGTAATTCCCCGGGAAATGATATGCGTTTCTCTGATGAAAGGGTTAAGGCTTCACGTAACTTTGCAAATAAGCTCTGGAATGCTGCAAGATTTGTTCTGATGTATCTTGGTGAGGATTATAAATATGATGGTCTTCCAAAGGATTTGGCTGTTGAAGATAAGTGGATATTAAGCAAGCTGAATACGCTTGCAAAAGAGGTTACGGATAATCTTGACAAATTTGAACTCGGTATCGCTATCCAGAAGCTTTATGATTTCATCTGGGATGTTTTCTGCGATTGGTATATAGAGATTTCAAAGATCAGACTCCAGAGCGGCGAGGGTGCAGAAACAGCAAAGGCTGTGCTTGTTTATGTATTAACAGATATACTGAAGCTTCTTCATCCGTTTATGCCGTTTATTACGGAAGAAATTTATCAGGCTCTTCCTCACGATACCGAATCCATTATGATTTCAGATTGGGTTAAGTATGATGAATTGCTCAATTTCTCGGCAGAAGAAGCAGAAATGGAAAAAATCATGTCTGCTATCCGTTCAATCCGAAACAGAAGAGCAGAAATGAATATTCCGCCAAGTAAGAAAGCAACGGTTTATGTTGAAACAGTTTTACAGAATACCTTTGATATGGGTGCAGAATTCATTAAGCGTCTTGCATCAACCAATGAGGTTCATGTTTCCGCTGATTTCAGCAATCTTGAAAATACTGTTACAATCATTACAGATGATGCAAAGATTTATATTCCTCTTGGCGAGCTTGTTGATTTTGAAGCCGAAAGAAAACGCCTTGAAAAAGAATTGGCAGCGGCGCAGGATAAGCTTGATTTCATAAATAAAAAGCTTAATAATCCCGGCTTTGTGAATAAAGCACCTGAAAAGGTTGTTGCGCAGAATAAAGAGGACGCGGCTAAGCTTGAAGAAAAGATTGCAAATCTTAAAAATTCTATTGATAATTTAGGTTGATTTATGAATTATAACGAAGCATTGAATTTTATACTTTCAAAGCAGAGCCTCGGCATTATGCCGGGGCTTGCTCGTATTTCCGAACTTCTTGAAAAAATGGGGAATCCGCAGAACAATCTGAACATCATTCATATTGCCGGAACGAACGGCAAGGGTACGGTTGCTGCAACGATTGCAAAGGCTCTGATGGATAACGGCTATAATGTCGGTCTGTTTTCTTCCCCTTGGGTAGTTGACTACAGGGAACAGATTCAGATTAATAATATATTTATAAGCGAATCGGATTTTGCATATTATGTTGAACAATACAAAGACAATGAT
>JAIDJS010000288.1 GCA_029052085.1 Eubacterium sp. | reverse complement strand
CGATTGTATTGCCCTCAAAATTTGCCGCTGGCATAATTTTGAGATGGCTAAATTCACATCACGCCTTGTCTGGCTACAACAAGGATATCGTGATTTTTTATTACTATTTGTAGCCAGAAAGGCTATGTGAATTGTTATGAAAGAAACACCAGTAAACAAAATAATGGAAAACACTCTTGAAAAAATGCGTGAAATGGTTGATGTTTCAACAATTATCGGAGAGCCGATGGTAACCGGCGATACTACGCTTATTCCTGTTTCAAAAGTTACATACGGTTTTACAGGCGGCGGTACAGATCTTCCGTCCAAATCCAACGCGGAGCTGTTCGGCGGCGGCGGTGGCGGCGGCATCACGATTGCTCCTGTTGCTTTCATTGTTATTCAGAATGACAAGGTTAGATTAATGCAGATTAATAATTACACATCATCTGCTGATCGTGCAATTTCCATGATTCCTGAGCTTGTTGATCAGGTTTCTCAGCTCCTTAAGGCTAAGAATGATGACGCTGCTGGCAAAAGTGAAGAGAAAGCTGAATAATTCATATTAAATTTTAATCACCTGCTGCATATATATTTTAGCAGGTGATTATTTTGTTGAAAAAATTTTCCTTCATTTTAGCTTTACTTCTTTTAATTCCGACAGTTACTTATGGGGCCGGCTGCAGTGCAGCCTCGGCAATCGTTATTGATGGCTTAACAAATGAAATTCTTTATGAGAAAAACGCTTATGAAGAACGAAGCATGGCATCAACTACTAAAATTATGACCTCGCTTGTTGCCTGTGAAAGCGGAAAGCTTGATGATATTGTTTGCGTAACTGACGAAATGGTTAATGTTGTAGGTACATCCTTAGGATTACGGGCAGGGGATAAGATTTCTCTTTACGATTTAGTTGTCGGTATGCTTATTGTTTCCGGAAATGATGCTGCCAATGCCGTCGGTCTATATCTTGGCGGCAGCTTTGAGGGCTTTGCTGCAATGATGAACGAAAAGGCTCGTTCAATAGGAATGAATAGCTCCCTGTTTGTTACACCATCCGGTCTTGATGAGGGTAATCATCATTCAACGGCATATGATATGGCTGTTTTGGCATCAAATGCGCTTAACAATGAAATTTTTGCTCGGATTTGCAAAGAGCGCAGAATGGAAGTAACCATCAACGGCGAAAAGCAGGCGGTTTATAACCATAATAAGCTTCTTTCTTTTATGGATGATTGTGTTGGAATTAAAACAGGGTTTACGGAAAAGGCGGGGCGCTGTCTTGTTTCTGCTGTTAACAGAAACGGAAAAATAATGATTTGTGTAACTCTGAACGATGGAGATGATTGGAACGATCATATTTCGCTTTATAACGAATGTGATAAAATGTATCAGAAAAAGGATATTAGGGATATTATAAATATTGATGTTGTCGGCGGAGATAAAAATACGGTTTCAGCTTCCTATTCGGCTGAAATACATGTTTTAAATCCTCAGCTTGTAACAGTTGAATGTTATTACTTTCCGTTTTTATATGCTCCTGTTGAACAGGGCAGTGAAATAGGAAGGGCAATTATAAAATTTAAGGAAAAGGAAGTAGCTTCTGTCCCTATTTCGGCAGAAGAAAGTGTTGAATATTATGCCAAACAAGAATGATGTAAGACTCCAAAAATTTATGGCAGACTGCGGGGTTGCTTCAAGAAGAAAAAGTGAGGAAATCATTGAAGCAGGGAAGGTTAAAGTAAATGGGCATATTGCTCATATCGGCGATAAAATCAATCCAAAAAAGGATTTGGTAACCGTTTACGGCAAAAAGCTTAATAAAGTTACAAATATGCGTTATATTATGCTTCATAAGCCGAGGGGATATTTAACAACTGTGTCCGATGAGCTGGGCAGAAAAACAGTTATGGATTTGCTTAAAGATGTTAATGAAAGAGTTTATCCTGTCGGTAGGCTTGATAAGGATTCCGAGGGTTTGCTGCTGTTAACAAATGACGGTTCTTTTGCAAATGCTTTAACACATCCCCGCCATCATTTTGCTAAGGTTTATCGTGTAACAGTACGTCCGGCTGTTTCTGACGAAATTCTTTATAAGCTAAGAAACGGAATTGAAATTGACGGCAGAGAAACTGCCCCCTGTGAGGTAACTGTTATTACACAGGAGCAGGGCAGAGTTGTTCTTGAATTTATACTGCGCGAGGGCAGAAACCGTCAAATCAGAAAAATGTGTGATGCTGTCGGCTTGGAGGTTGCAAGGCTTAAGAGGACTTCGATGGGCTCATTAAAGCTTGGCATGCTTCCGCAGGGTAAATGGCGTGAGCTTAACGAAAATGAAGTAAAAAAGCTTCTCCGTTCCTCCGAGAAAAAGGCGGCAGAGTAATTCTCGCTCTGCTTTACCTGTTCTCTTTCGGATAGGTGTACTTCGTGTGAGTATTGCCTTATAATCAAAGAGAAAGGGGAGATGATTTGTGAATAATAATTTTTCATCATTTATTGCTGAGCTTCGCAAAGAACAGGGCTTAACACAAAAAGAGCTTGCAGATAGAGTGGGTGTAAGTGATAAGGCTGTTTCAAGGTGGGAAAACGGAAAGAATTATCCCGATATTGAAATTATGCAGTCACTCGGCGAAATTTTCAAGGTTTCTGTCAGCGAACTTTTGCAGGGAGAAAGATTGGAAACGGAAGCGGTAATATCTATCAGTGAGCAGAACGTTGTTAAAAATATTAAGAAAAACAAAATGCTCAAAATGGTTATTGCAGTTGTTGTAGTATTAGCTGTAATTGTTTCTTCCGTGTTAGGCACGGTTGCAATAAAGAGTGCAGGAAACCCTCTGATAGAAAATAATATATATCTTCCGAGTAAAGATATAAGGTCGCAGCTTGATAATATTCAATCGTTTATTGATCCTACGGAATCAAAAGATTTTAATATTACTTGGCTGAAAGTATTTCTTAACAGTGATAAAGAAGTTAGTGATTTTTATGTTGAGGGTGTAACAGACGAGGATGTATATTATCACTGCGGATGTCAGAACGATACAGATACATTTATTTACCGGCATAAAGAGGCAGAAGAATGGACTGCAGGTTTTAATTGCAATCAACTTATTGAATTTCTTGATGTACTTGATTTTTCAAAGATAGATAAAAATTACAGCATTGCAAATGAATATTATATTGATTTTCATGATTATGATTATTATGATAATTATAAATTTGAAAATAATAATGGTGCATTCTATTTCATTTATGATTTGAACACAAAGGAATTTAATCCTATTTCAACAGGCGATGTAATAGCAGGGGAATATATTTCAGTAATGATTAACAGCTGTCTATTAGACACATCTGACGCTGCCGACGATCTTACGCGTGTAGAT
>JAIDJS010000287.1 GCA_029052085.1 Eubacterium sp. | reverse complement strand
TTATAAAACTTTGCCGAAGCTTAATCAAGATAAATATAGCAAAACAAAATTTGCCCGGCAGATACAGATATGATATAATTATATAATATATAATTTAAAATACACATTTTTAGGAGGAATACATTTGAACGCAAATGAATTTGAACAGATATTTCCGCTTGGAGATAAAAATGAAGCCTTTGCTCAATACTTTGTTGGACAAAGCTATTTAAAGATGCTTACAACAGAACGTATCGGTATTGCAAATGTAACCTTTGAGCCGGGCTGCCGAAACAATTGGCACATTCATCACAAGGGCGGTCAGATTTTGCTTTGCACCGCCGGCAGAGGTTATTATCAGGAATGGGGCAAGCCGGCACAGGAAATGAAGCCGGGCGATGTTATAAATATTCCGCCGGAGGTTAAGCACTGGCACGGAGCAGCGCCAAACAGCTGGTTTTCACACATTGCAGTTGAAGTACCGGCAGAACATGCTTCAAACGAATGGCTTGAGCCTGTTTCGGATGAAGAATATAACAATCTTAAATAAAAGGAGATAAAACAAATGGCTAAGGTAACCGCAGGAAGAGATGAGCTTGGTAATTTTGCGCCGAAATTTGCCGAACTTAATGATGACATTTTATTCGGAGAGGTATGGTCAAGAGAAGATAAATTATCTGCAAGAGACAGAAGCATTGTAACCGTAACAGCATTAATGGCAGGCGGTATATTAGACAGTTCTTTAAAATTTCACATTCTGAATGCCAAGAATCACGGCGTAACGGCAGAGGAAATGGCTGAAATTCTGACACACGCAGCATTTTATACAGGATGGCCTAAAGCTTGGGCGGCTTTCCGTATGGCAAAAGAGATTTATGAAATTGATTAAGTTTTAAGGCAGCTCACGATGAGCTGCCTTTTAATTGCGAAAAGTACAGCAATAAATAAATCCTTGAATGATGTCGTTAAAAATTTCACAAAAATCTTGCCTTTCGCACAAAGTTAATTTAAATTTTATGTGGTTTTTATAAAAAAAGTAGAAAATCAGCTAAAGATATTGCAATTATTCTCTTTTAATATTATTATATGGGCAAGTGATTGTTAATTATTTAACGATTGCACATACAGAAATTACGGAGGTAACAAAAATGGCTAAAGAAATTATCGACAGCGTTGAAAAGCTTGAAGAAGAGCTTGCAAGAGTACGTGCAGCTCAGAAAGAATTTTCAACATA
>JAIDJS010000286.1 GCA_029052085.1 Eubacterium sp. | reverse complement strand
GTGTTAAAGAGGGGGATGTTATCAATATTTCCGTTGAAGCTGAAGAAACAGAAAAAAGAAAAAGCAATATAAATAATCTTATGAACAATCTTTTTAAAGATTAAAAGAGGTGTAAAAATGAGAACTTCTGCTATTGAAAGAAATACGAAAGAAACACAGATTAAAATGCAATTAAATCTTGATGGCGGCGATGTTGAAATTTCAACAGGTATCGGCTTTTTTGACCATATGCTGAATGCCTTTGCTGTTCACGGCGGCTTTGGTTTAAATGTTAAGGTAACGGGTGATTTAGAGGTGGATACACATCATACGGTTGAGGATACGGGTATTGCCCTTGGCTTGGCATTCAAGGATGCACTCGGCGATATGGGCGGAATTAACAGATATGGCTCGTTCTATATTCCTATGGATGAAAGTCTGGCAATGTGTGCTCTTGATATTTCAAATCGTCCGTTCCTTGTATTTCATGCAGAATTTAATGAGGAACGCTGCGGCGATTATGAAACCTGCTGTACTGAGGAATTCTTTCGTGCTTTTGCAATGAATTCGGGTATAACGCTTCATCTTAATGTTCTTTACGGCTCAAATTCCCATCATCAAATTGAAGCCTTGTTCAAGGCAATGGCACATGCGTTAAAAATTGCCGTAACCCAAAATAACGGCGGAATACTTTCAACAAAAGGAGTTCTGTAATGATTATCTTCCCAGCTATAGATATTATAGACGGTAAACCTGTTCGCCTTTACAAAGGGGATTTTTCAACTGCACATCAGGTTGCCGATAATGCGCTTGAAACCGCTTTGCAATTTGAAAAGACCGGTGCTTCGTGGATTCATATGGTTGATCTTGACGGCTCTTTGCAGAAAAAGCCTGTAAATGCAAAAACCTTTACATCTGTTGCAAATGAAACAGGGCTGAAGGTTGAAATCGGCGGCGGAATCCGTACAATGCAGGATATAGATTTTTATGTAAATAACGGTATCAGTCGTGTAATTCTTGGTTCTGTTGCTCTTAAAAATCCAAATTTGGTTAAAGAAGCCGTTAAGGAATTCGGAGATATCATTGCTGTTGGCATAGATGCGAAAAACGGCTATGCCGCTACCGAAGGGTGGACAGAAGGCTCTGATGTTTATTTTACGGATCTTGCAAAGCAGATGGAAGCGGTTGGTGTAAAAACGATTATTTACACGGATATTTCAAAGGACGGCACATTGAGTGGTCCGAATATCCATCAGCTTGTTGAAATCAATAATGCGGTTTCCTGTGATATAACTGCTTCCGGCGGTGTTACAAATATTGATGATATTATTGCTCTTAAAAATGAGGGGCTTTATGGTGCAATCTGCGGAAAAAGCCTTTATGACAAAACGCTGATACTTGAAGAAGCAATAGAGGTGTGCAAATGATAGATGTGGCAAAATACTTTAAAAAGGCAGATTTAATTCCTGCCATTATTCAGGAGGAAGGCACAAATGAGGTGCTTATGCTTGCATATATGAACAGGGAATCTATGCAGAAAACGCTTGAAACAGGCTATACATGGTTCTGGTCAAGAAGCAGGCAGGAACTCTGGAATAAGGGAGCAACAAGCGGTCATCTTCAGAAAATCGTTTCCATTTACGGCGATTGCGATGATGATACTCTGCTTATTAAAGTTATTCAGACAGGAGCAGCCTGCCATACGGGCAGCCATAGCTGTTTCTTTAATGAAATAAAATGCGAAAATGAAGGAGAATGTTTCTGATGGATTTAATCAAAAATGAATATCAGGTTATTATAGACAGAAAAAATGAAAAGGCTGAAGGCTCATATACCGCTTATCTGTTTGAACAGGGATTAGATAAAATTCTTAAAAAGGTTGGCGAGGAATGTACTGAAATGGTTATTGCTGCCAAGAATAATGATAAGGAAGAAACAGTTTATGAGGTAACAGATCTGATTTATCATACGCTTGTTATGATGGCGAATCAGGGTATTACTCCGGAAGATATTGAGGCCGAGCTTGAAAAAAGAGCTGCAAAGCGCGGCAATCTGAAAACATTTCATCAGGTGGATAAAAACTCATAATGGCATATAAGAAATGGATAATAGCAGATGCCGATAAGGAAAAGGCATCTGAATTAAGCGAACAATTTAATATTGATCCATTTATAGCATTCATGCTTGTTTCAAGGGGGATAGAGAGCAACGCCGATGTGGCAGACTTTTTAGCCTCCTCTTACGATTTTTCAGACCCTTTTCTGCTTTGTGATATGGATAGGGCAGTTTCTGCTGTAGAAGAAGCAGTTGATTACGGAGAAAAGATAACGGTTTTCGGCGATTATGACTGCGATGGGGTAACTTCAACCGTTCTTCTTTATACATTTTTGAAGGATATGGGTGCTGATGTTGATTACTATATTCCCTCCCGTCTTAATGAGGGATATGGTATGAATAAGGCTTCTATTGATAAAATCAAGGAAAACGGAACAACGCTTATTATTACGGTTGATAATGGTATTTCAGCAATTGAAGAGGCGGAATATATTTATTCTCTCGGTATGCGTCTGATTGTAACAGATCATCATCAGATAGGCGATACTCTTCCTAGGGCAGAGGCAGTTGTAAATCCGCACAGACCTGAAAACGAAATGAAATTTCGTGACCTTGCGGGTGTAGGTGTGGCGTTTAAGCTCGCCTGTGCTGTTTACGGAGATACGGAGGATATGCTTTATCAGTTTGCAGATTTGGTTGCTTTAGGTACCATTTCTGATGTTATGCCGCTAATCAGCGAAAACAGAGCGTTTGTTAAAGCGGGAATTAAGCTTATAAACAGCGGCTCACGAATCGGCATCGAAGCCCTGAAAAAAGCAGCAGGCATAGGGGATAAGGATTTAACTGCAACCGATGCGGCTTTTACGCTTTGTCCAAGAATTAATGCAACAGGAAGAGTGGATGATGCAGCAAGAGCTGCAGAACTTCTGCTTTCCAAAAGCGAAGATGATGCTGCTTTCAGAGCGGAACAGATTAATATTGATAATATGCACAGGCAGGAGCTTGAACAGAATATTTTTGATGATGTTAAGCTCAGAATTGCAGAAGCTCCTGATATTGCCAAAAATCGAGTTATAGTTGTATGCGGCAAAAATTATCATATGGGCGTTGTCGGTATAGTTGCGGCAAAGGTGCTTGAGGAATATGGCAAGCCGGCAATTGTTTTAAGCGAAGAAAACGGTATGGCCATGGGTTCTGCAAGAAGTATAGATGGCTTTAATATTTATGAAGCAATCACGTCCTGTTCAGATATATTAGATCATTTTGGTGGTCATCCGAAGGCGGCGGGCTTAGGGCTTGCTGCAAATAATGTTGATGAATTCCGGCGCAGAATAAACGAGTATGCAGTTTCGGCTTATCCGATTATGCCGGTTCAGTCCATATATGTTGATTGTAAAATTTCTCCTGCTTTTCTTGATGTGGATTTGGTTGATTCCCTTTCTGTTTTGGAGCCGTTTGGTGAAGCAAACAGAAACGCGGTTTTTGCTCTTATGAATTTAAGGCTGCTTTCCGTAACGCCTATGGGAAACGGAAGGCATATAAGGCTTGAATGTGAAAAGAAAGGCAAAATTTTTAAAATTTCTAAATTCAGATGTACGGCTGATGAATTTCCGTTTGCAGCAGGCGAATATATAGATGTTGTTGTTAAGGCTTCAAAGCATCTTTATAACGGCAGGGAATATCTTTCATTGCAGGCTGCGGATATTAAACGGCACGGAAATGATGATGATAAATACTTTGCCGAAAAGGAAGAATATGAGCTTTTTGTATTAAATAAAAATAATTCGGAAAATGTATTTCCAAGCAGAGAGGATTGCTCTGTTGTTTATAAGTTTTTAAGGCAGAAAAAAGGCTGGAGATATGGCTTTGATGAGCTTTATTTTGCTTTGAATTCTGTTACATACGGAAAATTGAAATTTGCGCTTGAAGCGTTTTTAGAATGCCGTCTTATTGAATATAATGAAAATGATATTCAGATTTGCAATGTAAGTGCAAAGGTTGATTTGATGAATACACCTGTTATAAAAAAACTGAAAGGAAGATTGAGCCTTGAGTGAATATAACGATGGCTTTGAGATATTTTTTGAAGAAATCAAAAAGCATCCGCAATATAATACTGAAAAAATTAAAGATGCCTATGAGCTGGCAAACCATGCACATTCAGGGCAGAAAAGGCGATCGGGCGAGCCTTATATTATGCATCCCGTTGCCGTGGCTGAAATTCTTTTTAAGCTCGGAATGGATAATGAATGTATTATTGGTGCGCTGCTGCATGATGTTGTTGAAGATACGGATTATACGCTTTCCTATATCGGAAGTCGCTTCGGAACAGATGTAGAGCTTCTTGTAGACGGTGTTACAAAGCTGGGACAGATTCCGCTTTCAACAAGGGAAGAGGTGCAGGCTGAAAATATCCGTAAAATGTTTATGGCAATGAACAAGGATGTGCGTGTTATTATTATCAAGCTGGCAGACAGGCTTCATAATATGAGAACGCTTCAGCATATGCCTGAATATAAGCAGCGTGAAAAAAGCCTTGAAACGCTTGAAATTTATGCACCTATTGCGCACAGGCTTGGTATCCGTGCAATTAAGGAGGAGCTTGAAGATGCAGCAGTAAAGTATCTTGATCCGATTGCATACAGAGAAATTGAAAACTCTCTTTCCATGAAGCAGGAAGAGGGCGAAAATTTCTTAAATGATATTAAAACGCAGATCAGTGACAGGATTACGCCTATCATTGATAATGCAAGTATAACTTCAAGAGTAAAATCGGTTCATGGTATTTTCAGAAAAGTTTATATAAAGGGAAAATCCTTTGAAGAGATTTATGATATCTATGCCGTAAGAATTATTGTGAATTCAATGATAGATTGCTATAATGTGCTTGGTATTGTTCATGATATGTTTAAGCCTATTCCGGGCAGATTCAAGGATTATATTTCAACACCGAAGCCAAATATGTATCAGTCGCTTCATACAACGGTGCTTTCTCCGAATGGTGTTCCCTTTGAAATTCAGATAAGAACATGGGAAATGCACAAAACAGCAGAATTCGGTATTGCTGCCCATTGGAAATATAAGCTTGGCAAGGGCGGTAAGGACAGTCTTGATGCCGGGCTTGCATGGATTCACCGTATGCTTGAAACGGGAGAGGAATCAGATACGCCTGAGGATTTGGTTGCAAATATCAAGGGCGATCTGTCGGTTGAAGAGGTGTATGTTTTCACTCCGAAGGGTGACATCAAAAGCCTGCCGACAGGCTCAACCGTTATTGATTTTGCTTATGCTATCCATTCAGCGGTCGGTAATAAAATGGTTGGTGCCAAGGTGGACGGAAGAATTGTTCCGCTTGATTACAAGGTTAAAACAGGTGAAAGAATAGAGATTTTAACCTCTAATCAGCAGAATAAAGGCCCGAGTAAGGATTGGCTTTCCATTGTGCGTACAGGTGAAGCAAGAAATAAAATCCGTACTTGGTTTAAAAAGGAAAGACGCGAAGAAAATATTGAAGAGGGCAAGGCTGTTGTTGAAAAAGAACTCCGAAGAAACTTTATTCGATTATCGGGCGATAAATATAATGATTTTATTGTAAGAATTGCTGAACGTCAGCATTTCAGTGATACGGATGAATTCTATGCTGCGGTTGGATATGGCGGAATTCAGATAAGCCGTCTTATGCCGGGCATTAAAGATGAATACAACAGAAACTGGAAAGAGGATAAAGAACAGGAAAAGCCTGCCGTTACCAATATTATTGATAAGCCAAGAAAAGCCTCTTCCTCAAATGGTATTATTGTTGAAGGAATTGATAACTGTCTTATCAAAATGGCAAACTGCTGTTCCCCTCTTCCGGGAGAGGAAATTATCGGATTTATTACAAGGGGTCACGGGCTTTCCATTCATAAGCGAAACTGTGTAAATGTTCCTCAGGATATAGAGCATTGCCTTGAGCCGGAGCGCTGGATAAAAGCGCATTGGGATGAAAATTGCAAAATTGAAACGAAATCTACTCTGGATGTTTATGCAATAGACAGAGATGGTGTTGTTCTTGATATTACAAGTACGTTGATGAATATGCACGTTAAAATTCATTCCATAAATGCCCGTCCTATCAATGACGGTAATTGCTTAACTACATTAACTATTGCAGTAAACAGCAAGGAACATCTTGAAAATATTGCAAGAATTATAAGAAAAATTGATGGTGTTTATCATCTTGAAAGAAGCGGTGTATAAATGAAAGCAGTTATTCAGAGGGTTATTCATTCAAATGTTAAAATAGACGGGGAAATTGCCGGCGAAATCAGCAGGGGTTTTATGATTCTTCTTGGTGTTATGCAGGGAGATACAAAAGCAGATGCGGATAAGCTTATAAAAAAAATTCCGAATCTTCGTATTTTTGAGGATGATAACGGAAAGATGAATTTATCCTGCCTTGATATAAACGGAGAAATGCTTGTTGTTTCGCAGTTTACGCTTTGTGCGGATTGTTCGCACGGAAGAAGACCAAGCTTTATAAACTCTGCTCCGCCTGCAGAAGCAAATATGCTGTATGAATATTTTGTTGAAGAATTAAAAAAATCAGGTGTTTCAAAGGTTGAAACAGGACGTTTTGGTGCCGATATGAAAGTGGAGCTTATAAATGACGGTCCTGTAACAATCATTCTTGATAGTGAGGAATTGAAATGATTAATGTAAAATCGGTTTGCCTTGGAGAGCTTGGAAATAATTGTTATCTTTTAACTGATGCAGAAAGCGGAAAAGCTGCCCTTGTTGACTGCACGGATGCTTCGGAAAAAATGCTTTCTTTTTTGGGAAATGCAGATTTGGAATATATTCTTTTAACCCATGGTCACTATGATCATATCGGCGGAGTAAAAGAAATAAAAGAAAGATTTAATGCCAAGGCAGTTATTAGTGAGGCGGATGCACCTATGCTGTCTTCATCCAAGCTCAGCCTTGCCGTTTTCTGCGGCGGTGTGCATCATGATACGAATGCGGATATCCTTGTAAAAGAAGGGGATATAATTCAGCTTGGAGAAACCGAAATTAAGGTTATGGAAACTCCGGGGCATACAAAGGGAGGAGTTTGCTATATTGCAGAGGATGTTATGTTTACCGGCGATACCTTGTTCTGCTGCTCCTGCGGAAGAACGGATTTTCCGGGCAGCTCTTTCAGTGAAATGAAAAACAGTCTTCATCGTCTTGCCTCTCTTGATAAAAATTATAAGATTTATCCCGGGCATGAAGCGTTTTCAACACTTGATTTTGAAAAACACAATAATCCATATATGAGATAAATTATGATAATACTTGTTAAAAATCATCCGTATCGCTATGATATGGAAAATATAAGTACAATATTTTTTCCTTATGAAAAAATACGAATTGTTGAAAACAACTGTGATGAAACGGATCCGGTTACAGTAATAACCGAAATCAAAGATAATATATTAACGGTTGATGCTTTTGTTTATGATAAGCATAAAAAGGAGAGTACAGTTGCTGATCGTGAAACAGATTTGCAGAATGCACTTTCCGTGCTTTTGTATCATGTGCTTTCCGATATCCTTTCAATCAAATATCCTTGGGGTCTTCTTTATGGCGTTCGCCCTGCAAGAAGAATGCATGCTTTAACGGATAGTCTGTCAGAAGAGGAAGCAAAGCGTATTTTCAGAGAAAAATATCTTGTTAATCATGAAAAAACAGAGCTTACATCGGCCGTTATGCACAGTGAAAACAAAATTATTGCATTGTCAGAGTGTAAAAGCTTTTCCCTTTACATATCAATTCCCTTTTGCCCGACAAGATGCTCCTATTGTTCCTTTGTTTCTCACGCGATTGAAAATACGGTAAAGCTTATTGAGCCATATGTTGATTTACTTATCAGGGAGATTGAAGAAACAGGCAGATATGCCAAATCACTTGGCTTGAAGCTTGAAACGGTTTATTTCGGAGGCGGTACACCGACAACGCTTTCAGCTGAAAATCTTTCAAGGCTTTTTGAAGCGATAGAACGAAATTTTGATTTAAGTACAGTCCGTGAATATACTGTTGAAGCGGGCAGACCGGATACAGTAACAAAGGATAAGCTGCAGGCATTAAAATCAGCCGGTGTTTCAAGAATAAGTATTAATCCGCAAACCTTTAATGATGAAGTTTTAAAAAGAATCGGCAGGCAGCATACTTCTTTTCAAACGCTTTCAGCATTTGAACTTGCAAGAAGCAGTGGTTTTGACAATATCAATATGGACTTTATTGCAGGACTTCCGGGCGATACGGAGGAATCTTTCCAAAAAAGCTTGTGTAAAGGTATTGAACTTGACACGGAATCTATAACTGTTCATACGCTTTCACTGAAAAGCGGAGCATATATGGCAACAAAAGAGTCTGCTTTTGACAGCTCACAGAAACGAATCGTTTCTTCAATGGTTGATTTCAGCAATAAGATATTAACGAAGCATCATTTTCATCCTTATTATATGTATCGCCAGGGTAAATCTCTGGGTAATCTTGAAAATGTCGGTTGGTGCAGAGATGGATATGATTGCCTTTATAATGTGTTTATGATGGATGAAACACACACGGTTCTTGCTGTAGGTGCCGGAGCGGTTATTAAGCTTAAGGATCCGAATTCCGGAAAGATAGAACGGGTATATAATTATAAATATCCATATGAATATATAGATCGTTTTGATGAAATTCTTAAACGTAAGCAAAGTATAACCCGTTTTTATACTGAATATAATTTATAAGCGGAAATTTAATTATTAATTTAATGTAAATTAGTACATTATGTATTGAATTGCTTTTCAATGTATAATACAATTGGTTTTATTGATAGGGACTTTATTTACAATTCATTTTGAAAGGGTTTTAGTTATGGGAAAATTTGATAATATTAAAATTTCTAATTTTGACGAGCTGTTCTCTAAAACAAAAACAGTTGCCGAAAGCCTCAATAAAAAGGGTGTGCAGGCATTTGATATGTCACGCAAAAGATTAGATTATCTGGATGCTAAGGCAAAGATAGCAAAGCTTTATGAAAAGTACGGCAGAATTCAGTTTGATGCTTTTACAGGAGAAGATATTGATGAAAATGAGCTTGATATGCTCACAGCGCAAATCATTACTTATCGCGAAAAGCTCTCTGATCTTAAGATTCAGCTTGATGAGGTAAATGATACTACAGATTTAAAGCGTGAGGCTGAGGATTTGAAAAAGGAAGTGATTATTGCTTCCAAGGAGGCAAAAGAGGTTATTAAAAAGCAGGTTGAGAATGCAAGAAATGCTATAAATAACAAAGTTTCCCAGTCCTCAAAGCCATATGATAATGCTTTTTCAGCTGTTGAGGTTGAAGCTGAAGATGTTGAAGAGGCAGAAGAGTAATTTATATATAGATAAGGAATTTAAAAAAGATTTCAAGGCAGTGCAAATTTGTTTTTGCACTGCCTTTTTGTGGTGGTTTTTTGAATAATACAAAGCAAAAATATATAAATTCAGCATTGCTGCTGCTTCTTTCTTCCATTCTTGTTAAAGCAATCAGCGCAGTGTATAAAATTCCTTTAACAGCTTATATCGGCGCAACCGGCAGGGGATATTTCAATATTGCTTATAATCTTTATATGCCTGTTCATGCTCTTCTTATGGGTGCATTTCCCATTGCTGTAACGCATCTTGTAAGTAAGTATAATGAAAAAGGAAACAGAGCAAAGGTATATTCATTGAGAAAAGCTTCGGGCATTCTGTTTTTTATTGCAGGTCTGATAGGCTTTGCTTTTATGGGATTTTTTGCAAAGCCCTATGCGGAATTGATTTCATCTTCTCCTAAAAGTATTTATACGATTTATATGCTTGCCCCGTCTGTCCTTTTCTGTTCCATGGAAGCGTCTAAAAGATCGTTTGCAGAAGGATATATGAATATGGTGCCTACCTCTGTAAGCCAGATTATTGAAGCTGTATTCAAGCTTGTTTTCGGCTTGCTTTTTGCAAGATATGCTATGTCCTATCTTTATCAGATGTATTTAGACAGCAGTGCAGTTTTCGGAGTAATCTGTGCAAATGAAGAAGCTGCATTGTCTGCCATTTACCCATTTACTGCCGCTGCGGCAATGGCAGGGGCAACCTTTGGCTCATTTTTCAGTCTTATATATGTTTCCGTGTATAATTCAGTTAAATATAATTCCCGGATTCCGAATAAAAAATATAAAACCTCTGAAAGTCTTAAAGAAATTATTTCCTTTTCTGCTCCGATAATTGTTTCAACGATTATTCAGAGTGTTTCAACATTTCTTGATAATTCATCCGTTCAGTATTGTCTTTCACAATGTAATTTTGATAAGCTGAAGGAAGCTTATCAAAGCTGTCTGCAGATAACATCCACTCCTGATGAGGATGTTGTTACGTATATATTCGGACTGTTCTCTTCTGCCCAGGATTTTAAAAATCTTCTTCCGGGGTTAACAATGGCGCTCGGAGTGGCAGCGGTTCCTGCTATATCGGCTGCCTTTGAATCGCATAACAGGGAAAGGCTGTCGCTTCTTTCAAACAGTATTTTTAAGTATACTTCTATTCTTGCTTTTGGCGGCGGTTTTTATCTTTCACTTATTTCGCCGTTTTTGCTCAACGTTCTTTACGGTGCAAACAATCCGGATATTGTCATCGGATGCAGCAGGCTTGTTTATTTCTTTGGTTTTACGATGGTTTTCTATTGTCTTTCCGGTGTTTCTGTTTTTGCTGTTCAGGCAATCGGCTGTGCAAAAAAAAGCATTCCGTCCTTTATCATTTCTGCGGCGGTCAGGGTAGGAATGAATTATCTTATTGTATCTGATTACAGATACAATATTTACGGAACTGTTGCTTCGGGAGCAGCAGGCTACCTTGTTATCCTTGTTTCAAACTATCGGATATATAAAAAGTATTCTGAGGTTAAGCTTAAATTTTCAGATGTTTTTATTAAACCCCTGATATGCTCAGCTGCTTCATTTTTTGCTGCAAATGCCGTATTAGCCAGCGTTTTCGGCGATAATGGAGCGTTGCTCAATTTTGTTGTTTTAAGTACTGTTTATTTGATTTTCTTTACATTCGGTTGTATTTTGTCAAAGCTTGTAACTTTTTCTGAAATCAAATTTATGCAATCAAGTAAAAAAATGGCTTAAATACTTGAAAAAATATCCCTTATATAGTATTATCTATAAGAACAAGTTAATCGAAAAGGGGTGTTGCTGTGGCGGCTGAATTTGAATTTAAAGATGTTTATAACATGGATGATTTGATTAAGCTGGTTGCAGTGTTAAGAGCACCCGGAGGATGCCCGTGGGATATAAAGCAAACCCACGAATCTATTAAGAAGAATTTTATTGAGGAAACCTATGAGGTTATAGAGGCTATCAATAAAAATGATACAGCCGGGCTTCGGGAGGAACTTGGAGATATTCTTCTTCAGGTAGCTCTCCATTCTCAGATGGAAAGCGAGAAGGGCACCTTTGATTTCAACGATGTAGCAAATGATATCTGCCAGAAGTTGGTTATTCGTCATCCTCATGTTTTCGGAGATGTATCTGCCGAAAATGAAAAGGAAGCGTTAAGCAGCTGGGATGCTGTTAAGCTTAAAACGAAAGGTATGAAAAAACAGAGCGAGGCGATACTGAAAGTGCCTCGTGAATTTCCTGCCCTTATGAGAGCTCAGAAGATTCAGCAGAAGGCTGCTAAAGCAGGCTTTGATTGGGATGATATTCATGGTGCAGTTGAAAAATTATATGAAGAGATTAATGAGTTAAAGTGTGCTTTGACTGAGAATAACAGTGATAATATAGAAGATGAATTCGGCGATATTCTTTTTTCTTGTGTAAATATTTCAAGATTTATAGATGTTGATTCGGAAGAGGCGCTTACCGGCGCAACTGATAAATTCGTAAATCGTTATTTAATAGTTGAAAAGCTTGCAGAAGAAAAGAATATTGATATGAAAACGGCTTCAATAGAGGAACTTGATGTTCTTTGGAATAAAGCAAAAATAATAATTGCCGAAAAGGCTAAAACGGAGGAAAATTAAATGAATAAAACTGAACTTGTAGCAGCAGTTGCTACTAAAGCAGAACTTTCAAAGAAGGATGCAGATGCAGCAGTTAAGGCTGTTATCGATGCTGTAACAGAGGCTCTTAAGGACGGCGAAAAGGTTGCTCTTGTTGGCTTCGGTACATTTGAAGTTAAAACTCGTGCAGCTCGTACAGGTAAGAACCCACGCACAGGCGAAGTTATCAATATTCCTGAAGCAAAGGTTCCATCATTTAAGGCTGGCTCAGCTCTTAAAGATGCTGTAAAATAATGAAAGAAAATCAAGCCGTCACCAAGTGTGGCGGCTGAATTTTTAGGTGAATGTATGCGACTTGATAAATATTTAAAGGTATCCCGAATCATAAAAAGACGAACTGTTGCAAACGAAGCCTGCGATGCAGGGAAAATTGAGGTAAACGGTAAGGTTCAGCGTGCATCTTATGATGTTAAAATCGGAGATAAAATAACGGTCAATATGGGTTCTGCATCCCGCACTTACCAGGTTGTTGAGGTCAGTGAACATGCTCTTAAAGAGGATGCCGCAAAAATGTATAAAATGATTTAATTTAACATTTAATTGTCACTTGCTTCATATACTTAAGCAGGTGATTTTTTATGGAAACAAAACTTAAAAAGGCACATAATCTTTGTCTTGAAAACAGATGCGGTTTAAAGTTAACCGGGGTAACGGAGGTGGATTCCTTTGATGAGGATACGGTTACTGCTTATACAGATTATGGCTGCTTAACAGTAAGCGGAAGTAAGCTTCATGTTGAGGAACTGAATTTAGACACGGGGCTTCTGGAGTTAACAGGAGAGATTGCAGCACTGGTTTACAGCAGTAAAACAGAAAAAAATCAAGGCTTCTTGAAAAGGATGTTTTCGTGAACGAAGCGGTTGTTGTTTTTCTTTTTCTGGGTTTCGGAATCGGTGCCGTTTATGATGTTTTTCGCTTTTTCAGACTGATTTTTAAAAAGAAATGGGTAGAATTTATAATCGATTTTCTCTTTTTCTTTACAATTTCTCCCATCATTTTCCTTTTTTTGTTAAGTTATAACAATGGATTGGTAAGGGTGTTTTACTTTACAGCGGTTCTGCTTGGATATCTTGTTTATATACTGACCTTATATCGTGTTACAGTACATATTTTTCGCCCTATTGCTAATGCTTTGCGCTTTATTTTAAAAAAGAGTTTGAAAAGTTTCAAAAAAGTATTGCAAAGTATCAGGAAAGTGTATTATAATATGTTAAGGCATAGCACTTTACGATTTAAGCACAGTAAAAAGCTTCGGAAAAAGAAAAATTCAGGTGGTTTAAATGAAGAAGACTTTTCAGAATTTAATACATAATAAAAAAGCTAAGATTATTTTAGTTGCCTCAATTATTCTTGGCTTGTTTTTCTATTGCTGCAGCGTTATTATCGGTCAGGTTGCCGATATAAGCAGGCTTAATGCGCAAAAGGCTGCTTATGCACAGGAGCTTGAGGAGCAGAAGAAAGAGAATGAAGAGCTTGATGCAATTCTTGAATCAGAAGATAAAGATGAATATATGGAGCAAAAGGCTCGTGAAAAGGGATATGTAAAATCCGATGAAATCGTATTTTATGATATTTCGGGTAGTAATTAATTTTTAAGCCGAGAGCGGATTCTCGGCTTAATTTTTTATGGTTTATAAAGTATAGGAAAGAGGATAAAACAATGAGAGAGATTAACGCATCCTTAATAACAGAAGCTGTTAAAGAGCTTGTTATAAAAGCAAATAAAATTCTGCCGGATGATTTGGTGGATTGTATAAGCTGTTGTAGGGCTGATGAAAAAAGCGAAACAGCCAAATCGGTTCTTTCTGATTTAGAGGCTAATATTGATGCTGCCAAGGAGCTTGATATTCCTGTTTGTCAGGATACGGGTATGGCAGTTATTTTTGCTGAAATAGGGCAGGAGGTGCATATCGTCGGCGAGGATTTTGAAGCTGCTGTTCATAAGGGTGTAAGCCTCGGATATACTGACGGTCTGCTGCGTAAATCTGTTGTAAGAGATCCGTTTTATGACAGAGTGAATACAAATGATAATACCCCTGCTATTATTCATACAAAAATTGTTGCAGGCGATAAAATTAAAATAACTGCTGCACCGAAGGGCTTCGGCAGTGAAAATATGAGTAAGCTTCGTATGTTTACTCCAAGCGCAAAGCGAGAAGATATTGTTGGTTTTATTGTTGATACTGTTAAAACAGCAGGCTCTAATCCGTGCCCCCCTGTTGTTATCGGTGTTGGTATCGGCGGAGATTTTGAATACAGTGCAATTCTTGCTAAAAAAGCCCTCTGCCGTCCTGTTTCAGAAAGAAACAGCGTTGAATTCTACAGAGATATGGAAAAAGAGCTTCTTGATAAAATCAATGCTCTTGATATTGGTCCGCAGGGCTTCGGCGGCAGAACAACAGCCCTTGCAGTAAATATAGAAACCTATCCAACGCATATTGCCGGGCTTCCTGTCGCAGTGAATATCGGCTGTCATGTAACACGCCACGCTTCAAAGGAGATATAACAAATGTATTTATATATGGTTGCACCTTGCCTTTTCGGTGTTGAAAGTCTTGTTGCCGATGAACTGAAATTTATGGGTGCTGAAAATGTTACATCTGAAAACGGCAGGGTGTTTTTTGAGGGCGATGAAAGTATCCTTGCCCGTGCAAATATAAACAGCCGATTCGCCGAAAGAATTTTAATTGTGCTTGACAGATTCAAGGCAGTTACTTTTACAGAACTTTTTGATGCTGTTAAAATGATAAACTGGAGCGATTTTATCGGCTCGCAGGATACCTTTCCTGTTAAGGGATACAGCCTGAATTCAGAGCTTCATTCTGTTCCGGATTGTCAGAAAATCATCAAAAAAGCCGTGGTTGAAAGTCTTAAGGAGGATTATAATATCTCCTGGTTTGAGGAAACAGGTCCTGTTCATCAGATTCAGTTTTCTATTATCAAGGATGATGTTACGATTATGCTTGATACCTCGGGTACCGGGCTTCATAAAAGAGGATATCGTCCTGAATCAAATGAAGCGCCTATCAGAGAAACACTTGCAGCAGCCCTTTGTTCACTTTCAAAATTAAGGCATTATCATACGATGTATGATCCTTTCTGCGGCAGCGGAACAATTCTGATTGAGGGAGCGCTTCTTGCTCATAATATTGCGCCCGGCATAAACCGTAATTTTGAAGTAGACAGATGGGGATTTATTCCCGAAGCCGTGTGGAAGCAGGAAAGAAGCAGGTGTCGTGAGATTATTAAAACGGATACGGACTTTGTGGCTTTCGGAACAGATATTGATTATCACGCAATAGAGCTTACGCTTGCAAATGCAAAGCGTATTAAGGTTGATCAATTTTTAAGGCTTGATACGGCTGATATAAAGCATTTCAATCCTACAAGCGAAAGAGGTACGCTTGTTACCAATCCGCCTTACGGCGAGCGTATGCTTGATATCAAAGAGGCTGAACGGCTCTATCATATTATGGGCGATAAGTTTGCAGCAAAGCATGGCTGGAGCTATGGTATTATCTCTCCGGATGAGGAGTTTGAAAAATGCTTCGGCAGAAAGGCGGATAAACGCCGTAAGCTTTATAACGGAATGATTAAATGCCAGTATTATATGTATTTTAAATAAAGGGCTAAATTTATGGAATATTTCTTTTATGCTACAAAAGCATGGTGTAAACTTGATAAATTAAATAAATATATATCTGGTTTTCATAAAAACGGAATAGTTGCTGAAATTCATTTTGACGATAATCAGTATAATGCTTTTATTGATGATTTTGGTTTGCGGGAATTTATTGAACACAATGAAGATGTTACAGTGTTTGGAAAGGATGGCTGTATATATAATCTGACTTTAAACGGAACTGTTAAAAGAAGAAAGTATCAAAATGACTTTCCAAAACTGGTTTGTAAGTCGCAATATAAAAATTTTAAAAAATTCAATAAAACATCTGATTTCAAAGAAAAGATATTAAAGAAATATTCATCCGATAAGATAGTAAGTAAAGGTTCGGGTAAGAATGGCTTTAATAAGTATTTATATATTAACAAAAGTCATGATTATGTAATTCCTTTCAGATTTAAAAGGGCTAAAAAAGAAAATCAGCCGCTTGTCGTTTATTTAGGCGGAGGCGGAACGGTTGGCTGTGATAATAATAAGCTGCTTCACGAATTTCTTTATTATGCAAAAGGAAAAAGTGTAAGTAAATTTGATTGTAATATTTTATTGCCGCAAATTACCGGTGGTAGTTCTTTTGAATCGAAAGGTCGAAAAATTTTCACGCATAATACCGTCGAATTAATCAGAGAAATTTTAATGAATTATGATATAGACAGTAATAGAGTTTATGTTTACGGAACTTCTCTTGGCGGCGGATGTGTATGGAATATTCTTCTGGAAAGTCCCGAATTGTTTGCTTGTGCTTTAGAAGCAATGGGTTGTTATTTTGGGTATGAATCTCTTGATGAACATACATTTAAAGAACTTGCTGAAATTCCAATCTGGATGACACATGCAAGCGATGATGTAGTTGTTGAAATTGCAAGTGATGATTATTTTTATGCTAAATTAAAAGAATATGGTGCGGATGTTAAATACAGCCGCTGGGATAAATACGGACATAAAATGTCGTATAAGTTTTACAGGCAGGAGCCTTGGCTTGAATGGATGTTCAGCCATAATAAGGAGAAATAGCAATGAATAGAAAAGACAGGGAAGTTGCTGATTTAAAAGAAATCATAGAAATTATCAATTCCTGTGATACTTTAAGGTTGGGTATAAATAACGGCGAATATCCGTATGTTGTGCCGTTGTCTTTCGGTTTTGAAACTATTGATGATAAGCTTGTTTTCTATACGCATTCTGCAAAGAAGGGTCTAAAGCTTGATTTGATAAAAGCAAATCCAAAGGTTTGCGTTGAGATAGACTCAATGAACGGCTATGCTGAAACCGCAAGGGGAGTAACAACGAATTACAGAAGCTTTATCGGCTTCGGTACAGCAGAAATTGCAGATTATGATGACACCGTTAAAGGATTGGATTTGCTTCTTCAGCATTGTAATATAACAGGCTATTCGGCTGAAGAATGTGCAAAACTCGGCATAACAACCGTTCTTAAAATAACAGTTGATCATTATACAGCTAAAAGATTTAAAGGTTAAAAATAACAATTCGATAAATGTGTTTTGATAAAATGTAAAAGCCAATACCATTAAGTTAATAAAAAGGCTCCCTCTGACGAGGGAGCTGTCAACGAATGTTGACTGAGGGAGAGATAAAAAAATAGAATAAGCATATATTCTATAAAAAATATTGTTCTCTCCCTCCGTCTGCTAACGCATCCACCTCCCTCGTCAGAGGGAGGCTTTTATTTTTTAGCGTGTATGCTGCATATTTCATTAACAATGCTTAAGTTTTAATTATCCGTTATTTCAAATAAATCA
>JAIDJS010000285.1 GCA_029052085.1 Eubacterium sp. | reverse complement strand
GGATTATTTTGCCTCTTGCCTCATCAAGTGTTGGTACGCGGTTTTCAAGAAACCATTTGTTTTCATTGCCTTTAATATATGTATAAAACAAATTATCAAAGCTTTTTTCATATTCCTTACCGCTGTCGTTTTTAAACTGAAAAGCGATGGTTTCACTTGGGTTTTCCTTGAGAAAGCGATAACAATGCTCAAGTACATCCGATAAATCCATCTGCCTGCCGAAATGATTCGGGGTATTGAAAACCTTGGCAAAGGCGTGTATCATTTTTAGTCTTTTGCCGTCCGTCTGAACTCTTATATCAAGCATTCTGATACCGATACAGAGCTGATCATAGATATTCATATTCTGGCATTTTGTAATATAAGAAAACTGAACATATTGGGTTACACTATCGTGCGTGCCTGCAAGATTATATTCAAAAACAGGCTTTGAACCATCAAGATTTTTCATCCATTTACATAAATTGATTTCCATAAATTTCACATCCCTTTTTAACGAGTATACCACTTTTATTTAATTTCTTCAACCGATTGAATTATTTTATTAACTTAGATATAATTAGGTAAAAGGAGAGATTCTTATGCTTATTTTTGAAAAGACAGGCAAGGTTTTGCCTGAGCAGGATAAAACGAATATTCCGCTTGAATTCAATGTTCCGAGCGGAATTGAAAAGCTTGTAATTGATTACGAATATGCACCGAAGATACTTAATGACGAAGCAAAAGCAACAGATTTGTTGCAAAAAAGCATTGAAAAATATCTTGGAAATGAATACAAAGCAGAGCCAAAGGACTTTATGCCTGTTAAAAATCTGATTACGCTTTCCCTTGATGAAAACGGAAACTACAGAGGGGCGGCACACAGGCAGGCAGACAGACAGCATCATGAAATCAGCAGAAATTCTGCATCCGTCGGCTTTGAAAAAGGAGAAATTAAAAGCGGTAAATGGACACTTGTTTTGAATGTTCACTGCTGTGCCTGCGAGGTCGGCTACAATGTAAAAATTACGGGAGAGGAAAAAGTATGAAATATATTCCTTGCGAGCTTCACTGCCATACAATACATTCAGACGGCGATTTCACGCCGAAATCACTTCAGCAGGCTGCAAAAGAAAACGGGCTTTCTCTTATCGCACTGACAGACCATAACACCTTCAGCGGAACAAAGAAACTGGACAGCAACATCATTCCGTTTATTAAGGGCATTGAATGGACAACCTATTTCGGGCATATGCTTGTGCTTGGAGCTAAAAGCTTTGTAGACTGGCGTGATGCTGTTCCCGATAACATTGATGATAAAATAAATGCTGTAAAAAAAGCAGGCGGAACGGTTGGTGTTGCGCATCCGTTTCAGTGCGGCTCTCCGATATGCACAGGGGGTCGCTGGGAATTCAATGTTACAAAATGGGAGAATGTGAATTACATTGAAATCTGGCATGAATCCTTTCATGACGGCAACACGGAAAATGACAGAGCGCTCAGCTTTTGGACCTCGCTTCTTGACAGGGGCTATCATCTTGGTGCAAGCTACGGAAAGGATTGGCACAGACCGCAGGATAAAGATATGCTTTTCGGCTGTACTTATCTTGGAATAGACGGGGAAGTTAATGAAGAAAATGCACTTAATGCAATCAAAGGCGGACGAATGATTGTTTCGGTTGGTGCTGAATTTTCGTTTACTGTTCGGCAGGATAATAATGTATATAACATAGGCGAAACACTTGCAGACACAACGGCAAGATTTGATTTCAGTTGTAATCCTGATGCAAGGAAAAATCATTGCGGAAATAAAAGTATCGAATATAAAACAATAAGAATTGTTACGAACGAAAATGCAACGGTTTGCGAAGCGGATATACATGCAAAAAGCATGGAAATTATATTACAAAAAAAGCATTGGTACAGAGCAGAGCTTTGGGGAACAATAGACGGCGTGGAACAGCCGCTTGCAATTACAAGCCCTGTTTATACATCATAAACAGGACAAAATTTAATATATAATTGAAAAATAAATAATAACCACCGAAAAATGAAGAGCCCCCAAAAGTGTCTGACTTTGGGGGGATCACAAAACGGTGGTTATTATTTGTTTACTGATTTCAACAGCAAAACGGAATTCTGCCTCTTTCTGTTTATCCGTTCCGTTTTCAAGTGACTTTTCCCCCTGCATTGTCTTTAAGCAATGCAGGGGGGATGCTTACAATATGAATAATCACTCTGTATATGTAATTTATATCGTTCCAAGCTTTTCAATAACCTGTTTTTTATAATTTATAAATTGAGGTGTTAAATTGAAATCAACAGCTCTTGGGTGCTTTTCATCAATGATAATCTCATGTGTAATTTTTCCCGGTGAGCCTGATAAAATCAGTACCCTGTTTGAAAGCAGAATTGCTTCGTCAATATCATGCGTTATAAAAATAGTTGATAAATCAATTTTTTCCATAACCGAAAGATACCATTTGTGCATCTGAGATTTTGTTATTGTATCAAGTGCGCTGAATGGCTCATCAAGCAGAGCAACACCGCTAGATGCAAGATAGGTACGAAGCAGAGCGGCACGTTGGCGCATACCTCCCGAAAGCTCACAGGGATACATGTTTTCCGTGCCGGAAATGCCGAATTCTTCAAAATGCTTCTGAGCAGCTGCCCGTGCTTCTTTTTTGCTTTTTCCCGAAATAATCAGAGGCAGGGAAACATTATCTATAATTTTTTTGTATTCCAAAAGCATATCCTTCTGAAGCATATAGCTGACCTGTCCGGGTTTGCCTGTTATATCTTTTCCGTTCAGAAGAATGCTTCCGCTGTCTGCCGTTGCAATGCCTGAAATGCAGTTGAACAGGGTTGTTTTTCCTGCTCCGCTTACCCCAAGCAGGCTTATTAATTCGCCTTTTTGAAGAGAGAGCGAAACCTCCTCTAACACCTTTTTATCGCCGAAGCTTTTTGATATTGAATGAACTGATAGAATCTCCATTTTATTATTCTTTCCGAAAAGTATTATTGAGGAAGATATTCGTTTGTAAAGCCGAAATCCTTATCAATCTGCTTTTCTATAAGCTTGTTTTCCCAAAGCCAATCGTAAAATTTATTCCATCGGCTGCTGTCTATATATCCCCATTTGTCTGCGTCGGCAATATACTGCTCTGAAATCCATTTCTGGCTTTCAAGCACAAGCTCTTCACAGCCCGTTAAAGCACCCGTGTCATCACTTTCAATCAGGATTTTTGCAGCCTCTTCAGGGTTCTTTGCTGCGTATTCATATCCTTTTGCAGTGGCTTCCATAAATGCCTTTGCCGCCTCGGGGTTTTCTTTTAGGAAATTGTTGTTTCCGATAATAACAGGCGTATAATAATCGAATGTTTCATCAATATCCTTGAAGCTGAAATAATCAACATCGACACCGCTTACCTTTGCATTGATTCCGCCCCAGCCGTAAAATACCCATATTGCATGATCGGGGTTTGCGTTTACATCCTGTGCTTCCTCGGTTACTGTGTTCGGAATAATATTAACCTGTTCCCAGTTTCCTCCGCTGCGTTCAACAACATTTTTCATAATTGCAAGCTCAATGGGTGAATCCCATGTAAGATAGGTATTTCCGGTTAAGCCTGCAGGCTGATTCATTCCGCTGCCGGCTTTGGACATAATTCCGGATGTGTTATGCTGCAAAACAGTTCCTACAGCAGTAACGCCTATTTCATTATCGGCAGTAAAGGCAGCAGCAAGGGTATCCTGCGCTTCAATTGTAAACTGAGCCTGTCCGGCGGCACAAACCTGTGTTGCGGCGCTGTTTTCAGGCGGCTGAACGATTTTTACATTCAGTCCTGCTTCATCATAGTAGCCCTTTTGCAGAGCAACATATAAGCCTGTATGGTTGGTATTCGGTGTCCATTCAAGGCAGAAGGTAATATCTGTTTTTATGATGGTGTCATCTTTTTTATCTGCACTGCAGGCAGCAAGGCAGAAAAGCATAACAGCTGCCAAAAAAGCAGCCAGTATTTTTTTGTTCATAATAATTCCTCTTTATTCTTTTTACTTGTTTTTCGTTTTTTTGGCTTTTCGTTCCCATGGCATTGCCGATTTTTGAAGTACACTTATCAAAGCCATAAGCAAAAGGCTTATAACTGAAATAAATACGATAACAGCAAACATTTTATCAAACGCATATGCTTTTTTTACTCTTGTCATATAAACGCCGAGTCCGTAAAAGCCGCCAAGCCATTCCGAGATTACTGCACCTACTACAGCATAGGAGGCTGAAATTCTGAGTCCCGAAAAAAATGAACCTGTTGCTGACGGAAGCTTTATATGTCTGAATATCTGAAGCCGGTTTGCACCCATTGAGCGCATCATGTTGATTTCGTCCTCGTCTGCGCTCTGAAAGCCGTCTAAAAGCCCTATGGATATAGGGAAAAATGTTGTAATAACAACAAGGGTTATTTTCGGTGCCATTCCAAAGCCCATCCATAAAACAAGGAGGGGGGCAATTGCAATTGTAGGTATCGTTTGTGTTATGATTAAAATGGGATAAACGGCTTTGCGGATAAATGAAAATCTATCCATAAGCGTTGCTACAATAAACGCAAGAATGATACCTATTCCAAGACCGTAAACGGCCTCCTGCAGTGTATAGGAAGCCTGCTTAAGCATAATTGCAAAATTATCAATAAATGCCTTGCCTACATCAATGGGCGAGGGCAGCATATAAGCAGGTACAATCTCAAAATCGCAGCATAAAAGCCAAATCAGTATTATAACCGCCAAAGCGAGAATCGGTGCGATTTTATTGACCATTCTGTTTAACGGCAGATTTTTGTCCTGCGATGGGCAGGAGGACTTTTTACCGGTGATGCTTTGTAACTTTTTTGTCAATCGTAAGAACCTCGCCTTCTGGATTGTAAACAACCTTAATATAGGCGCTTACACTCGGGCATCCTGCCTTGATGGCAATCTTCTGGCAGTTTGCAACGATTTCCATAAGCTCATCATAGCTTTCGCCCTCTATTGTTGTTTCAAAGGGGCCTACATAGCAGTTCAGACCTGTGCTTTTTATGTAAGCTATAACCTCGTCTACTATTCTGATGAGTTCGTCCTCGTCGTGAACATCAGGTAAAACCTGAATTGCAACACTTGCTTTCATAATTTTTTTCCTTTCTGAAAATATATATTTCTCAACAAGCCAAAAGAAAAAGTCCTATACTAAAAATAGATAGTATAGGACAGAATTATTTTTCATATATCGTCTTCACCGTCCATACTAATGCTCGGTTTGAAGGGTATAATCTCAGCTTTTTACAGCACCCCTGACTTATTAAGTTAATGCTATTGTAAATGATTTATTGTGTATTGTCAATGATTTTCTGCAATTCGCAAAGCCTTTCCTTTGAAAGCGGCTTAGTATTTAAAAGAGGGTTTTCAATATTAAGATTTTCATATTTGAAAAATCCCATGGTATGAAAGGCAAGAAGCTCGTATTTTTCGTATCTGAACTGCTTTGCAAATTCGGCATATTTTTCTATCTGCGCCTTGGTATCGTTGATATTCGGAACAACAACGGTTCTGAGCCAGAGTTTTTTTTCGATTTCAGAGCAGAACTTTCCGATTTCAACAAAGTTTTTAAACACTCCGCCTGTATACTTTTTATAGCTTTCTTCATCGCAGAATTTTATATCAAGAATAACCATATCGGCATTATAAATACATTTCCTGACCTCATCGGTAAGAGGAACACTGCCCGAGGTATCCAGGCAGTAATTTATCCCTTCCGCTTTTAAAAGCGGATAAACCTCGTTTATAAATGCAGCGTTCAACAGTGGTTCTCCGCCTGAAAAGGTTACGCCGCCTCCGTTTTTAAAATATGGCTTGTAACGCCTGATTTTATTTGCAAGCTGTTCAGCTGTGTATTCGTTATTGCTGCCAAACCATGTGTCCGGATTGTGGCAGTAAACGCAGCGTAGAGGACAGCCTGTAAAGAATACACCGTATCGTATTCCCTCGCCGTCAAGTGTTGCCATAGATTCAAATGAATGTATGTTTGCCATGTTTTACCTCAGTTTGTTTTTTTATTTTATTGCGTCAATCTGAAAATCACCGCTTACGGAATTGACTTTGATTTCAGAGCTGCCGTCACCATAAACATATGTGCCGTTTCCATGTGACTGTTTAATGCTGGTTACCTTGAAATCGTTTGTGTAAACTTCGCCTGAAACCGTATCGCAGTTAATTGTAAATCCGCCTATATCGGCAGGAACAAAAACGGTGCAGTCTCCGCTTACTGTATCGGAATCAAATTCTCTCAGAGCAGCGTGCGTAATGATTTTAGAATTTGCACTTACGCCGTCTATGTCAATATCATTGAATTTGCCATCAGCGTTAATATTTCCGCTTACAGTGTCAACATCAAATGAATTTGCAGCAATTCCCTTGATATTTGAATCTGCGGAAACGCAGTCTATTTCCAGCTCGTTAAGAATTAAGTTCTGCGGCAGGCGAACGGTCAGTTCCTTGTTTTTTGGATTAGAAGCTTTAAAGCCTGATTTACAGAATTTGATTTTCAGTTCATTTCCGTCAACACGGTAGCGAAGTGCATAATCAGGATTGCTCTGCTTTGGCTCGGAGAATGAAATTGTATCCCCGTCATAATACTCAACGGTAATATTATGGCTTATCCAATCAATTGAAAGTTCGGTTATTCCGTTTGCAGAAACCTCTCCGCTGCCGGCAGTGTAAAGGCTTTCGTTGTCATAGCTGTATGCGCCTGCACTGATATATGATGGAATATCGTCAATAATATCGCCGAAATTATGGTTTAAGAATCCGAATACACAGCTTATTGCAATAACGGCAATTATCGTAAATCCGCATATTATGGAAATGATAACTGCAGCAATGCTGCCGCCTCTGAATTTTGTCTGAGCAGGCTGGTAAGTGCCGTTTGGAGAATAATAAGTTCCGTTTGATGAATTATACTGCGTAAAGTCATTCTGTTTTTTACGGTGCGTTTTGTTGTAAGCATCGCAGATGATATAGTACATAGGAATGGTTATAAATAAAATCCATGTAGGGTGCCATATGTGAAGTATCATTCCGCCTGAAAGATACATTGCTGCAACAAAAACAGGGTAGCAGAAATGAGCGGGATTTTTCGTTTTGATTGCCGTTACGGCTGTTTCAATAATAGGTATAAATAAAAACATGATCCAGCCGACTGCCCATCCGTTTTTTGTGAAAAATCCGAAAAACAGATAAAGACAAACGATAGAAATAGGAAGCAGAGCATGAAGCCATGGATTTTTCTCCGGCTTCGGACTGTAGAAAGGCGGTGTTGCTTTGTTATAAATATGTCCGTCCTTCGTTTCTACATGGACACCGTTTGTACCCACGTGAACATTATCGCCGTCTTTTCTTTCAACATGAATTCCGTCCCATCCGATATGAACCTTGTCTTTTCCGTCTTCTGTGTTAAAGCCGTTGTTGAAATTGATATTGGCTTTTTCTTCTTCATTATTATTGTTTTCATTTTCCGCTTCGGCTTCTTTTTCAGGCTCTTCCTTTGATTGTTCTGAAATCTTTTTTGGAGCATCTGTTCCGTTCAAAAGCTCATCAATAGTAATACCATACAGGTTTGCCAAAGCTATTAAATTATCTGTATCTGGACTGCTTTCGGAACGTTCCCATTTAGAAATTGCCTGTCTTGAAACTCCGATTTTTTCAGCAAGCTCCTCTTGTGAAAAGCCGTTTGCTTTTCTGTATTCAAAGAGCCTTTTTGCTGTTTCAATATTCATCTTATCACCTCAAGTAGATTTTAGCAGTAGCAGAGCCGGAACGCTATAAACTTTGCTTTTCATTTGCGAAATTCTGGTTTTCAATTCCGCAACTATAGGTTGCAAAATCAGTATTTAAGCCAAATTCGGCGGGTTATTTTACAGTGAAACGGAATTCTGTTGTTGTTTTGAATTCCTCGTTCGGCTGAATGTATGTAAATGGAAATTTGTCTGAAAGGTTTACACTGTCCGGATAAAACTGTGTTTCAAGGGCTACGCCTCTTCTGAAGGTAACTGCGCCGTTTGCTTTGCCCGGATTTCCCTCCTTTGCAAGCCATCCGCCGCAGTAAACCTGAATACCCGGAAGGTCGGTATAAACAGAAAGCTGTCTGCCGCTGTTTTCTTCATAAAGAACAGCCGCTTCTGTGAAATCTCTGGGTGCTTTATTCAAGCAGTAGTTATTATCATAGCCTATTCCGTCAATAATAGCACGGAAGGGTTCGTCAATTCTGTCGCCTATTTTGTGCATTTCGGTAAAGTCCATCATAGTTCCCTTAACCTTGCCAAGCTCTCCGGTAGGAAGCTGATTGTCGTCAGTTTCCGTAAAGAAATCTGCATCAATTTTCAGATAATGATTGTCAATCGTATCGGCAGTATTTCCCGAAAGGTTGAAATAAGCGTGGTTTGTGGGGTTGGCAACTGTTTTTTTATCGCTCAGAACGGTGTAATCCAGTCTTAACGTATTTTCATCCGTAAATGTGTATTTTACCGTTAATGTGAAATTACCCGGAAATCCGTCCTCCATATCAGGGGAAAATTTTTCAAAGGTAACGGAGTTTTCCGTTGTTTCTTTAACATCCCAAACGGTAAAGCTGAAGCGTCCGCCGCCGTGCAGTGTCCATGTTCCCTGATTTGAGGGAAGCTTGTATTCAATGCCGTCTATTGTAAATTTTGCATCTCTTATTCTGTTTGCAACTCTGCCTACAAGAAGTCCCTGAAAGCCTAAATCGCCGATGATATAAGGCTGTGGTTCATCAAAGCCAAGAACAACATCGGCAAGCCTGCCCTCTCTGTCCGGTACATTTATTGCCTGTATTCCTCCGCCAAGGGTCTGAAGAGAAACGGAAGCTCCGCTTTTGTTTGTAATGGTATAAAGTTCAACCTCTGTTCCGTCTGCCATTGTTCCGAAAAATGTTTTTGTTACGCTCATAGTATGATTACCTTTCTGAAATTGATTTTTTTAATCGAGGGCATAGCCCGTTTTGGTGGGAGATTATGACTCCCGCCAAAAGAAAAAAGGTGTTACCCGACGCCTAAGAGGCGGGGGACATCTTTTCAAATGTTATAACTTGAGTATACCTTGAAATGTAAACAAATTCAATAGAATCTTGACATTTGCTTCTATAAAATATATCCTTATTATATTATTAAAGTATTTATTTCGGTAAATACAGCGGTGCGTCGGAGCTGCCGTATCCTTCAAAGCCTTTTGTCAGACTTAAGGTTGATATTTCGGAGGTGCAGAGGTTTTGAGATTTGTGTGGAATCCCTCTGAGTGCTTCGCACCCACCTCCCTTTAACAAGGGAGGCACAAAGGTTTAAATTTATATGGAAAGGAATGTTCCTTTTGGAAAACATTATGATGATTTTTACAACAATTATGCGTTATGTACTACCTGCAGCTGCGCTTATTGTTGTGGTTACCTGTGTTGTTTCGCTTTTCAGAAACAGACCCAGAATTCATAAAATGGCTCAGCTGACTGATAAAAACAATAACTCGGTTATTGATATAAATCATTGGGAAACCTCTATCGGAAAATCAAAGGCTAATGATATTGTGCTTCCCGTACCGTCCGTATCCCGTTTTCATGCCGTTATTGCGAAGAAAAGAAGTGAATGGATGATAACAGATACGTTTTCAAAAAACGGGATATATTTAAACGGCGAGAAGATAGACGGCAAAGCCGCTCTCAATGACGGTGATGTGATTGAGATAGGCAATATTCCCCTTGTTTTTGACTGTGCGGAAG
>JAIDJS010000284.1 GCA_029052085.1 Eubacterium sp. | reverse complement strand
ATATCTATCAATCTGATAATTGTGTCAAATAAAAGAGTTGGATTAAGATTTCTCTCAGAACCGGCATCCAAGCGTATATTGAGAACAATTTCATCCCCTCTTATTGAAATACTGTATTTATCAATAAACGGTTTCAAATTTGTTTCTTTTACAATTCTTCGCTTGCCTTTTTTTGCCTTCTTTTCGGCCATAATTTCTTCTGAAGAAAGAACATCATTTATTTTAGCCAGAGCAGTTTCGTTATCCTTAAATTTAATTTTATAAACATAATCTGAAAATGCAATTTCACTGCAGTCACGGAAATCATCGTAAATATCAACAATTCTTATACCGGTTGGAAGCATTTTGTTCATACGGTTTTTGATTTCTGTATTTGAAATATCGCCTGTAATACGCAGATCAACACTTTCACATAAGCTTTCAACACCTAAAGAAAGCGGAAGAGAAAAGCTCATATACGGATGTGGATTGAAGCCCTCCGTAAACCAAAGCGGAATTTCGGCACGTGCAAGCGCTCGGGACATACAGCGGTTGATATCAAGATGGCTTATGTATTTGCAGCGGTCTGTTTTTGAAAAAACAAGTCTAACTTCTCGCATCACATTGACCTCCGTTCAGCATATTCGCGCCGCAGCCTGCACACTTGATCCGGCAGTGTGGTGTAGTTTTATTTTCGTGAGCCTTTTTGTTCTCATTTTCGAGGAATTTTCTGGAAACACCAAAATCAAGATGATCCCATGGTAAAAGCTCTTCAAATGGTCTTCTGCGCTGTGTATAAAAATACGGATCAATACCATTCATTTCAAATGCCTGCATCCACGCATCAAAATTGAACTTATCGCCCCACGAATCAAATTTGCAGCCAAGCTTCCATGCGTCATACAAAACATGATTCAGACGCCTGTCCCCTCTTGCAAGAACACCCTCAATAAGAGATGTCGGTGTTTCATGGTAAGAAATTTTTATTTTCCTGCTTGGAACATATTCAAGAAGATGCTCCTGCTTCGCCTTAAGGCTTTCCATTGAATCTTCAGGCTCCCACTGGAACGGAGTAAAGGGTTTCGGAATAAAAGATGCGCAGCTGATTGACACCTGAAGCCCTGTTCCTTTTTGTCTGTTCGGATTTTTATAGAAAGCGTGAACAACCTGCATTCCGAGGTCTGCTATGCCCTCTATATCCTCCATTGTTTCCGTAGGAAGTCCCATCATAAAGTAAAGCTTTACTGAAGTCCAGCCGTTATCAAATGCTTTGGTGCAGGTGTTAATAACCTCTTCTTCGGAAACATTTTTATTAATGACGTCACGGAGCCTTTGGGTTCCTGCTTCGGGAGCAAAGGTTAAGCCGCTTTTTCTGACTCTATTAAGTTTGTCCACAAGTTCATCAGAAAAATTATCTACTCGAAGCGACGGCAGGGAAAGATTGATTTTATCCCTTTCAGTCCAATCAATAAGTGAGGTCAGCATTTCGTTTACACAGCTATGGTCTGATGTTGAAAGAGAACAAAGCGAAAGCTCATCATAGCCTGTTGATTTTATCAGCGCCTTTGCCTGTTCGTTGATTGTTTCAACGCTCTTCTCTCTGATCGGTCTGTAAGTAAATCCTGCCTGACAAAAACGGCATCCTCTGATGCAGCCTCTGAAAATTTCTTCTACTGCTCTGTCATGAACAATACTTATAAACGGAACAACAAACTCCTTTGGATAAAAGCATGTATTCAAATCGGATACAACAGATTTTTTTACCTTTTCGGGTGCACCGTTTATAGGCTTTAACTCTTTCAGCGTTCCGTCTTCATTATAGCTGTCTTTGTAAAGACTTGGTACATATACTCCATTAATATCCTTTGCTTTCAGAAGAAAATCCTGCTTGGTTGAACCGTTTTTCTTACATTCCTTAAGTAAGTCAATTAATTCAACAGTGCTTTCTTCACCGTCCCCGAGAAATACGATGTCAACAAAATCCGTTATCGGTTCAGGATTGCAGGCGCATGGGCCGCCGCAGCAAATGACAGGCGTTAAATCCGTTCTGTCTTTTGATTTAAGAGGTATTTGAGCCAAGTCAAGCATATTTAACACATTGGTATAACAAAGCTCATACATAAGCGTAAAGCCTATCAAATCGAAATGTTTAATGTAATCTCCGCTTTCAAGTGCGAATAAAGGAATATGATTCTTTCTCATTTGCTCCTCCATATCACTGTCAGGAGCAAAAACTCTTTCGCACCAGCTGTCTTCTCTTGCGTTAACAAGAGAATAAAGAATTTTCATACCTAGATGGCTCATTCCGATTTCATATAAATCGGGAAAACAAAAAGCATATCTTATATCAACCTTTGACGCATCTTTTACAACGCTGTTCAGCTCTCCGCCTGCATATCTTGCAGGCTTCTGAACATATTGCAGTATTTTTTCAACTTCTTTTTTCATAAAAACCTCATTAACCATTATTAAATTCATTAATATTAAAAGCAATTAAATAAACACTGATTAGTATTAATG
>JAIDJS010000283.1 GCA_029052085.1 Eubacterium sp. | reverse complement strand
GCTTGCGACTCCTTCAATACCATAGAGACAATAAATTGAAAAAATTTAATAGCCAAAATAAAAAATAAACCAACAATCAGACTACAGAAAAAACAAAAAAAATTATAAATATACATAATAAATGAATAAATATTCAGTAAAGCTGTATACCTTTTATGCACTTTATTGCCTATACAGACAGGGAATAAATCTTCTCTGTCTGATTTATTCTATTGACTCTGCAAGAACATTTGTTTAATATGAAAGCTTGTCCCTTAATTTTGTGTGCAAAGGAGATGTTTGAAATAACAGAAAGTATTATTATAGCAATCATTGCGATGATTGGTACATGTGCAGGCTCATTCGGTGGTATTATAACGGCTTCCAAGCTCACGAACTTTCGGCTTGAAAAGCTTGAAGCAAAGGTGGATAAGCATAATAATTTTGCAGAAAGAATGCCTGTAGTGGAGGAAAAACTGAAGGTTCTGAACCACAGAATGGAAGATTTGGAAAGGAAGAAGGATTAATATGAAATTTACTAAGGAAACAGCAAAAAGAATGCTTAGAACATTCGGACAGGCTGCTGCCGGTTACATAGTAGCAAATCTTGCTGTTGTAGATTTTTCAAGTGGCAGGGATGTTGCAAAGTCCGCGTTAATCGGTCTTTGCGTATCTGCTTTTGCGGCAGGCTTGTCCGCTGTTATGAATTTACAGAAGAAAGTGGAGGTGTAACGATGTATCGTTCTCCATTTAAAGCAGGCTCAAAAGAAACCTGCTCGTTTAAGAAAAAGGGAAGCTGGGCGGCAGGATATCACACGGGTGTTGACCGTGTTTCTTCCGATACGGCTCTTGTTTCTCCAGCGGACGGAACTGTGCAGAGAAATGAATATAATGCAAGCTACGGCAATATGGTTATCATCACAACCACGGACGGCAAATCCATTCTTATGGCACATATGAAGGATAAAAGCAAGCTGAAGGTTGGTGCTTCCGTCAAGATGGGAGATGCTGTCGGCACCATGGGTAACACAGGCAACAGCTTCGGCGCACATCTTCATATCGAGGTGCAGAATTCAAAGACCTGGGCATACAACAAAAATCTGCTTGCCCCGAACAGTTATATTGATTGGAATAATACAACAAGCAAAAGTGCTGCATCAAAAAATCCATTTAAAGTCGGCGATGTTGTAACCTTAACAACCAATGTAAATGTCCGTACAGGTGCAGGTACGAACTATGCACAGAAGAAAGTATCTCAGCTTACCAAGGACGGCAAGAAGAATGCAACCTCAAAGCTGCCATTAGCAAAAGCTACCCTTAAGACAGGTACAAAGTTTACAATCCTCGCGATCAAAATGGTCGGCTCTGATATCTGGGCTTTAATCCCATCCGGCTGGATATGTTTGAGGTATAATGGTAAAAGCTATGTAAAATAACAAAAAACCCTATTCTGTTTAAGAATAGGGTTTAACTATATCAAAAATAAAAAGCCCCGTACCGCATAAACACTGGGCTTTCAGGGCTTTTCGTGCTGGAGCTGATAACCGGACTTGAACCGGTGACCTCATCCTTACCAAGGATGTGCTCTACCACCTGAGCCATATCAGCAAAAAAATGGCGACCCGGAACGGACTTGAACCGTCGACCTCCTGCGTGACAGGCAGGCGTTCTAACCAGCTGAACTACCGGGCCGTTTGCTTGCAAGTGGTATTATACATAACAGTTTGTTTAATGTCAAGTAAATTTGAAAAAATAATTGTAAAAAAACCTCGGAAAGAACCGAGGTTTTCATTTTTAGCTATATCTGATTGTAATAAAATTAAACAATACCCTGTGCCATCATAGCATCTGCAACCTTAAGGAAACCGGCAATGTTAGCGCCTGCAACAAGGTTGCCCTCCATGCCGTATTTCTTTGCTGCTTCACAGCTGTTCTTATAGATATTTTCCATAATCCTTTTAAGTCTTTTGTCAACTTTTTCAAATTTCCAGTTGTATCTTGAGCTGTTCTGGCTCATCTCAAGTGCTGATGTAGCAACTCCGCCTGCATTGGTAGCTTTAGCCGGACCGAAAAGAACGCCGTTGTTTTGGAATTCTGTTATAGCCTCAGGAGTGGATGGCATATTTGCACCCTCACAAACTGCGATTACACCATTAGCAACAAGTGCTTTAGCAGCATCGCCGTCAAGCTCGTTTTGTGTTGCGCAGGGAAGGGCAATATCACATTTAACATTCCAAACACCTCTGCAGCCCTCGTGGTATTCAGCCTCAGGATGTATAGCAACATATTCGGAAATTCTCTTTCTCTGAACCTCTTTAAGCTGTTTGATAAGAGCAAGGTCAATGCCGTTATTATCAACAATGTAACCGTTTGAATCGCTCATTGTGATAACCTTGGCGCCAAGCTGTGTTGCTTTTTCGCAAGCGTAAATGGCAACATTTCCTGAGCCTGAAATGGCAACGGTTTTACCCTCAAATGATGAACCATGATCCTTAAGCATAGCTTCTGTATAATAGCAAAGTCCGTAACCTGTTGCCTCAGTTCTTACAAGAGAACCGCCGTAGTTAAGACCCTTGCCTGTAAGTACACCTACATTTTCATTTCTGAGTCTTTTATACTGACCGAAAAGATAACCGATTTCACGGCCGCCAACGCCGATATCTCCGGCAGGAACGTCAGTGTCTGCACCGATATGCTTGGAAAGCTATGTCATAAAGCTCTGGCAGAAGCGCATAACCTCCATATCACTTTTACCTTTTGGATTAAAGTCAGATCCGCCTTTTCCGCCGCCGATTGGAAGACCTGTTAAGCTGTTTTTGAAAATCTGCTCAAAGCCAAGGAATTTGATAATTCCTTCGTAAACAGATGGGTGGAAGCGAAGTCCGCCCTTGTATGGACCGATTGCACTGTTGAACTGAATTCTGTAGCCTCTGTTGATCTGAACCTTTCCGTTGTCATCAACCCATGGTACTCTGAATTTGATGATTCTTTCCGGCTCTACGATGCTTTCAAATACACCTCTTTCAATGTACTCAGGGTGAGCCTCCGCAACGCCCACAAG
>JAIDJS010000282.1 GCA_029052085.1 Eubacterium sp. | reverse complement strand
GGCTTTTATAATGTTTATAATATTCTTGCCGCCTATTCGGCAGTAAGAACAGGCGGAATGAAGGCAGAGCATTTTAATGATATGCTCAAACATTTCAATCCCGAAAACGGCAGAATGGAAGAATTTACGATTAAAGGAACAAAAACCGTTTTAAACCTTGCTAAAAACCCTGCCGGATTTAATCAGAATATTTCGGCTGTTATGCAGGATGAAACATTAAAAGATATTGTTATTGTTATCAATGATAATGCACAGGACGGAACGGATGTTTCGTGGCTCTGGGATGTTGATTTTGACAGATTTAAGGGCGCAAATGTGAATTCAATAACCGTAAGCGGAATTCGTTGTTATGATATGGGGCTTCGCCTTAAATATGTGGATATTGCTTCTATGTGTGAGCCGAATGTTGAAAGGGCAGTATGCGAACGTGTTGAAAACGGCTGTAAAAACCTTTATGTGCTTGTGAATTATACAGCGCTTTACAGTACAAGAGATACGCTTAAAAGATTGGAGGGTGCAAAGTAATGGCTGATAAGAATATGAAAATTACTATCGGGCATCTTTATCCCGATCTTTTGAATCTTTATGGCGACAGAGGCAATATTGCCTGTATGATGCAGCGCTGCAAATGGCGCGGGATAGACGCTGAAACAATAGAATTCAACACAGGGGATGAAATTGATTTTTCAAAGCTGGATATTGTGCTTCTGGGCGGAGGTTCTGACAGGGAGCAGGCGATTGTATGCCGTAATCTTCTTGAAATTCAAAAGGAATTCAAGGAATATGTTGAGGATAACGGTGTTGTGATTGCAGTTTGCGGCGGCTATCAGCTGCTCGGAAAGTATTATAAAACAGATGCCGGTATGATTGAGGGTCTTAATCTTGTTGATATTTATACCGAGCAGGAAGAGGGCAGGCTTATTGATAACATAGTGCTGAACAGTGAGCTTGTTGATATGCCTGTTGTCGGCTTTGAAAACCACGGCGGCAGAACCTATATAAATGATAATAAACCATTCGGCAGGGTGCTTTATGGTTCAGGCAATGATGGTAAAAGCGGTTATGAGGGCGTTGTTTATAAAAATGTTATCGGAACCTATCTTCATGGTCCTCTGCTTCCCAAAAATCCGCAGATTTGTGATTATCTGATTGCAAGGGCTCTTGAAAGAAAATACGGCGAGGCAAGGCTTTCTCCTCTTGATGATGCTCAGGAAGTTCAGGCAAACGAGTATATAGTTAAAAGATTTGTTAAGGAATAATATGAAAAAGGTCACGAACTATCGTTCGTGACCTTTTTGAATGTAAAGTGCGGTTATTTTTATTTAAAGTTGTAAAGCCTTTTTGCATTTTCTGCTGTTATATCAAGCAGAGCCTGGGTATCTATATTGAGTTCATTTGCAAGCTTTTCCGCGATGAACGGGATAAGTGATGAATCATTACGTTTGCCCCTCATAGGCTCGGGAGCAAGGTAAGGACAATCCGTTTCCAGAACAAGCCGATCAAGCGGAATTTCTTGAATTACCTCAAGGCTTTTCCTTGCATTTTTAAAGGTTACAACACCGTTTAAGCCTATATACATTCCAAGTCTGATGATTTCCTTTGCCATTTCTTTGGAGCCTGAAAAGCAATGCACAACGCCTTTCGGCTTCGTTTCTTTTAAGATATCAAGCGTATCTCCGTGAGCCTCTCTGTCATGCACAATAACAGGCATTTCAAGCTCTTTTGCAAGCTGAATCTGAGCTGTAAAAAAGTCTTTTTGCTTTTCTTTACTGCTGCTCATCCAGTGATAATCCAGTCCGATTTCGCCGATTGCAACGCATTTGTCAGTTTGTGCATATTCCTTGATTTTTTCAAGGTCTGATAATGCAGCGCCTTCAAGACATTCGGGATGAAAGCCTGCAGCAAAATACAGAAAAGGGTATTCATCCGAAAGCTTCTTGTTGAATTCAGTTGTTTCTATATCACAGCCGCAGCTAACAATACTGCTGACACCATTTTGATTTATTGCTTTTAAAAGCTTGTTTCTGTCTGCATTGAATTGCTCATCATCGTAATGGCTGTGTGTATCAAAAATGTTACTGTACATTATCTTAATTTCGTTCCTGGTTCAATTCCGTCAATAAATGCAACCTTAACATCGCCGTCTGCTGTATCTCCTGCAAGAAGCATACCGTAGCTCATTTCGCCGCAAAGCTTTGCTGGCTTAAGGTTTGCAACGATAATAACGGATTTTCCGATTAAATCCTCAGGCGTATACCATTGCGAAATACCGGATACAATCTGTCTTGGCTCGGCTGTTCCGTCATTAACCTGAAGCTTAAGAAGCTTTTTGGCTTTTTTTACAGGTTCACATGCAATAATTTTTGCAACACGAAGCTCTACCTTGGTAAAATCATCAAACTGAATTTCAGGAAGCTGCTGAGGCTCTTCTGCGCTGTCAGCGGCAGCTTCATCCATCTGCTTCTGAATAAGGGCATTCAGCTCTTCTATTTCCTTTTCAACATCGATTCTCGGGAAAAGTGCAGCCCCTCTTCTGACTGTTACATCAAGCGGAAGAACACCGGTTTTTCCTGCGTTTTCATAAGTGATAAGACTTTCGTCTGCACCTATCTGTTCCCAAACCTTAGGCATTGTTGAAGGCATAAAGCAGGAAAGAAGCGTTGTGCTAACCCTGATTGCTTCAAGAAGATTATACAGAACGGATGCAAGACGGGCCTTTTTGCTTTCGTCTTTTCCTAAAATCCAAGGTGTTGTTTCGTCAATATATTTGTTTGCTCTTGAAATAACTTTAAAGATTTCTGCAAGTGCATTGTTAAGCTGTGTTTCATCAATGAATTTGTCGGTTTTATCACGAAGTGATGTCATCATATTCATCAGCTCGTTGTCAATTTCATCTGCTTCTCTTTCTGTTGGAAGAGTTCCGCCGAAATATTTTTCAACCATTGCAACGGTTCTGGAAACAAGGTTTCCCAAATCGTTTGCAAGATCCGAATTAATGCGGTTTATCATAATTTCATTTGAAAAAGAGCTGTCAGCACCAAGCGCCATTTCTCTTAAAATGTGATACCTTATGGCATCACAGCCGTATCGTTCGCCGAGAACGAACGGATCAACAACATTTCCGATTGATTTGGACATCTTTTGTCCGTTAAAGGTTATCCAGCCGTGAACAGCAAGGTGCTTCGGAAGCGGAAGCTCAAGTGCCATAAGCATTGCAGGCCATATAATTGCGTGGAATCGCATAATATCCTTTGCAACCATATGAACATCTGCAGGCCAGAATTTGTTGTAATCGCTATAAGCATTATTAAGATAGCCGAGGGCGCTGATATAGTTTGAAAGTGCATCAATCCATACGTAAACAACATGCTTTTCATCAAATGTAACGGGGATGCCCCATGTAAAGGAGGTTCTGGATACGCATAAATCCTCAAGCCCCGGTTTAATAAAATTGTTAACAAGCTCTGTTGCTCTGGATTTTGGCTGAAGATAATCTGTTTCTGTTAAAAGCTTTTCAATTCTTTCAGCAAAAGGAGCCATTTTAAAGAAATAGGCTTCTTCCGATGCTTCAACTACATCTCTTCCGCAGTCAGGGCATTTGCCGTCAACAAGCTGACTGTCTGTCCAGAAGCTTTCACAGGGGGTGCAGTATTTGCCGGTATACTTTCCTTTATAGATATAGCCTCTGTCATAAAGCTCTTTAAATATTTTTTGAACTGTTTCAATGTGATAATCGTCGGTTGTTCTTATATATCTGTCGTAGCTGATATTCATATAGCTCCAAAGCTTTTTGAAGGTTTCAACTATTTCATCAACATACGCTTTGGGCGTAACGCCTTTTTCAGCCGCTTTCTGTTCAATTTTAAGTCCATGCTCGTCTGTTCCGGTAAGGAACATTACCTCTTTTCCCTGAAGCCTTTTATATCTTGCTACAGAGTCACAGGCAACTGTTGTATAGCAATGTCCGATATGAGGATTTCCTGAGGGATAGTATATAGGGGTTGTAATATAAAACGTTTCTTTATCTGCCATTTTTGTATCCTTTCATTATTTCAGAAGGTTAAATTTAGTTTGATCGCCTGTGTCCATAATTGTTTCGGTTGCATCTCCGGTTGAAAGGTTAACGCTTACCGTTGCGTATCTTTCTTCATCCTTGAACACTGCAAAATTGTGATATCCGCTTCCTGATGTTGACATATTGATTCTGTATCCGTTTCCGTATCTTGAATTCAGAATAGCAAGTGTATCGTCAACTGTAAGGGGAAGGGAAGCTGAATAAACGCTGCCGTCATTGTGATTTGGTTTTTCTTCTTCATTTGCAGTATTTTCATCAGAGGATGGCTCCTCGCTTGTGCTTTCATCCTCTGTTTTACTATTGCTTGTTTGGCTGCTTTCATTGTCTGAATTGCTGCCGTCTGAATTGTCAATTATGTCTGAAACGGAATTTGTCGGATCGGATGATTCTTCTTTTCCGAATGGAATGAAGCCTTCTTCAAACAGGAAAAAGGCAATAAAAGCGATAATTAAAACAACTAAAATAAGAATAATTATACTTTTAATCTTACTGCTTTTCTGCTGCTTTCTTTCTAATTCTTCCTTTTCTTTCTTTGTCACAGTATCAAAATCCTTTCAATTAAATAAGAGATGCGGCATCTTTGTCAAGCATAAGCGTAACATCCGTGTGAAATTGCAGTACAGAAGCAGGGCACATCGGTGTAACATTTCCGTTAATAAGCTGCTTGATAGCCTGTGCCTTATTCTTTCCGAGGGCTATAATAAGAATTTTTTTAGCCTGCATAATAGAACCGATTCCCATTGTAACTGCCTTTGTAGGAACCTCTTCTATTGATTTAAAGAAACGGCTGTTGTCCTTAACCGTGCTTTCCTTAAGCTCAACAACATGGCTCCAGCGCTGGAAGCAATCGCTTGGCTCATTAAATGCAATGTGGCCGTTTGAGCCTATTCCGAGAAGCTGAATGTCTATTCCGCCGGCTTCTTTAATTCTGTTTTCGTAATCAGCGCATTCCTGCTCTAAATCCTTTGCATTTCCGTTAAGGAAATTTATGTTTTCTTCCGGAATGTTGATATGGTCAAAAAGATTCTTATGCATAAAAGAATGATAAGAGTTTACATCTTCAACATCAAGGTTAACGTATTCATCAAGATTAAAGGTTGTAACCTTTGAAAAATCAATAGCGCCCTTTTTGAAAAGCTCAATCATCTGACCATATGGCTTAAGAGGTGTAGAGCCTGTTGCAAGTCCTAAAACAGAATTCGGCTTTTGAAGAACCTGTCCGCACATATAATTGCCTGCGGCAACTCCAATTTGTTCTTCATTATCATAAATAAGTACGTTCATAATATTATTCTCCTTAAATTATTATATAATTATATATTTTCTATACTATTATAATCGAATTATTTTTTCTGTCAATCATTTTTGATT
>JAIDJS010000281.1 GCA_029052085.1 Eubacterium sp. | reverse complement strand
ACACCTTGATTAAAAGTCAAGTGCTCTACCATCTGAGCTAATGAACCATATCACCCTTTTACTAAGGGTGCTGGCTGGGGAGGCAGGATTCGAACCTACGAGTGAGGGAGTCAAAGTCCCTTGCCTTACCACTTGGCGACACCCCAATATTAAGGGATTTTATTAAATTAAATGGGGTGGGATATCGGATTCGAACCGATGACCTCCAGTGCCACAAACTGGCGCTCTAACCAACTGAACTAATCCCACCATATATGGCGCGCTTGGAGGGACTCTCCTCTCGATGCGAAACAATCCATCGGAGTGTTTCTTAACAAAAGTTTTTGTTCGCTGCGCTTACAAACTTTTGTATCTCGTTTCTCGCCCCCTCAAGCGGTATATACTTTTGGCGCGCTTGGAGGGACTCGAACCTTCGACCTACCGCTTAGAAGGCGGTTGCTCTATCCAGCTGAGCTACAAACGCGTATTTGGAGCGGGTGAAGGGAATCGAACCCTCGTGTTCAGCTTGGAAGGCTGACATTCTACCATTGAACTACACCCGCATAAGCGACAGGCATTATTATAATAAATGTCTGTCGAACTGTCAAGAGTTTTTTGAAAAAAAATCAATTTATCTTTACATTAATTTTTTCATCAGCTGTTAAAGTAAACGATTTTATAGTAATATCCTGATTGAAAACAATTGCCGAAGCAAGCTGATCTTCCACATTTCTTCTGACGCTGTCACGGATTCCTCTTGCATTTTTCTTAGAACCATAAGCCTCTTTGGCAATAAATACAGGAACGCCTGCATCAAATGTCAGAGCAATTGCTTTATCCTTAAGGCTCTCTTTAAGCTCCTCAAGCATAATACGTGCAATTTTTTCAAAATTATCAAACGAAAGAGTATTGAAGGTTATAATTTCATCCACTCTGCCAAGGAATTCCGGACGAAGAAAACGTTCAAGCGCTTTCATGGTTACATCCTTATTGATTTCATTATCAGATTTACCAAAACCAAGTGTTGCCGAATCAGTTGAACCGGCATTAGAGGTCATAACGATAATTGTGTTTTCAAAATTAACCGTTCTTCCCTGTGCATCCGTTATTCTGCCCTCATCAAGAATCTGAAGAAGAATATTCAGAACATCCTTGTGTGCCTTTTCAATTTCATCAAAAAGAATAACACTGTAAGGCTTTCTTCTTACCTTTTCGGTTAACTGACCTGCATCATCATAGCCAACATAGCCCGGAGGTGAACCGATAATTCTTGACACACTGAATTTTTCCATAAATTCGCTCATATCAAGACGGATCAAAGATTCGGGACTGTCAAAAAGATACTGTGCAAGCTGTTTTACAAGCTCTGTTTTACCAACACCTGTAGGACCAACAAAAATAAAAGACTGCGGCCGCTTTTTCGGGCTTATCTGTACTCTGCCTCTGCGAACGGCAGCAGCAACCTTTTCAATTGCATCATCCTGACCGATGATATGCTTCTTTATCTCATCCTCCAAAGAAGCAAGCTTCTTTATATCCCCTGCTTCAATTTTCGATGCCGGAATACCCGTCCACAAAGAAACCACCTTTGCAAGATCCTGCTCAAGCACCTGATTATCCTTTGCTTTCTCTGCCAATTCGGGAAGCTGCTGATCAAGCTGAAGTGCCTCCGCTTTAAGCTTTGAAACAAGCTCATAATCTATTTCATTATTATCATCGGGCTGAGATACGGCATCAATTCTTTCAAGCGTTTTCTGCTTTTTCTCAAGCATAATCTGATATTCTGAAATAGACGGATTACGAAGATTGGCACAGGTGCACGCTTCGTCAAGAAGATCTATAGCCTTATCAGGAAGATAACGATCCGTTACAAAGCGTTCAGACATCGTTACAGCTTTATAAACAAGACTGTCTGAAATCTGAACCTTATGATAGCTTTCATAATATTCTTTAATACCTAAAAGCATTCTGAAAGCCTCATCAAGCGATGGCTCTTCAATCTTAACGGGCTGGAAACGTCGTTCAAGGGCTGCGTCCTTCTCAATATATTTTCTATATTCATTAAAGGTTGTAGCACCGATAACCTGAATTTCTCCTCTGGAAAGAGCAGGCTTAAGGATATTAGCGGCATTCATTGTGCCTTCACTGTCACCTGTACCAACAAGATTATGCACCTCATCAATGAAAAGGATAATATTACCCTCATGCTTAACCTCGTCAACAAGACCTTTAATTCTGCCCTCAAACTGACCTCTGAACTGCGTTCCTGCAACAAGAGCCGTTAAATCCAGAAGATAAATTTCCTTATCCATAAGCCTTGCCGGTACTTCGCCTTTTGCGATACGGATTGCAAGACCCTCAGCAATAGCCGTTTTACCAACACCGGGTTCTCCGATTAAGCAAGGATTATTCTTTGTTCTTCTGCAAAGTATCTGAACAGCACGGGAAATCTCCTGCTCTCTGCCGATAATACTGTCTATTTCGCCTTTTTTAGCTTTATCCGTTAAATTATTGCAATAGCTGTTCAAAAACTTCCTTGAATCGTCCTGAGCGCCTTTCTTGCCTCTTTTTCCTTTGCTGCCCTTTTTATTATCATCCTTTTTGGAATTTTCATTGCCTGAAGCATTCATAAGATCGGCAAAAGGAAAAGTCTGCGCACCATCCATATTTTCAGGATTGAACATTTCTCCGAGAGAGCCAAAATCAAAATCAGACATATTTTCCATAAAAGCACTCATCTGTTCCGATGCTGCCTCTAATTCCTCGTCAGTTACTCCGAGCTGATCTATCATCTGATTTATTGAGCCTACATTAAGTTCCTTTGCACACTTGATACAAAGACCTTCCGGAATCATTTTTCCATCTTCCATTTTTTGTATAAATACGACTGCAGGGCGTTCGTTGCACCTGCTGCATAATTGTTGTTTCATTAAAAGTGATTTCTCCTTTAATTATTTCTCTTCTTTTTTCTCTTTAATCTGGCGAACAAAGCCGGGAATATATCCAAAAAGAGAACCTAAAGTGCAGATTGCGGAAATTGCTACAAGCACCCATGTTACAGTAT
>JAIDJS010000280.1 GCA_029052085.1 Eubacterium sp. | reverse complement strand
GCTCAGGGATAAGACCATATTTTACCAAATCATGCTGAACTGCCTTTTTAAGAATTTCAGCTTCATCAAGCTTTTTGTCTTCAATATCAGCACCAAAACCCATTGATTTAGAGCCGACACGCTTTTGAATGATTTTTTCAATTCCATCAAATGCGCCGCCGCAGATGAAAAGAATATTTGAAGTATCAATCTGAATGAATTCCTGCTGGGGATGCTTTCTTCCGCCACCCGGAGGGACGTTTGAAACCGTTCCTTCAAGGATTTTAAGAAGCGCCTGCTGAACGCCCTCGCCGCTTACATCTCTTGTAATTGAGCGATTCTCCGATTTTCTTGAAATCTTATCAATTTCATCAACATAAATGATGCCGCGCTGCGCCTTTTCTATATCAAAATCAGCAGCCTGAATCAATCTTAAAAGAATATTTTCAACGTCTTCACCTACATAGCCTGCTTCTGTTAATGTTGTTGCATCTGCAATAGCAAAAGGAACATTAAGGATCTTGGCTAATGTCTGAGCAAGCATGGTTTTACCAACACCTGTCGGACCAAGAAGCAGAATATTGCTTTTCTGAAGCTCAACATCATCAGTTACATTGGAATAAATTCTTTTGTAATGATTATAAACGGCAACAGAAAGTGCTTTTTTAGCTTCATCCTGCCCTATTACATATTCATCAAGCTTATTTTTAATTTCTTCAGGCTTCGGAAGAACTAGGTCATCTTCACTTTTATGGGCTGTAGTTCTGGCTGAGGGAACTGATTTTTCAATTAAATCATTGCAAAGATTAATACATTCATCGCAAATAAAAACACCCGGGCCCTCAATTAATTTGTGAACCATTGATTCTGATTTTCCACAGAATGAACATCTTGCCATATAATTTCTTTCATCATCTCGTGTCATAAAAAACTCCGTTTCGAGAATTATCTTCTATCAATTACTTTATCAACAAGACCATATTTAAGAGCTTCATTTGCTGTAAGCCAGTTATCTCTGTCAGTATCTCTTGCAAGCTCTTCAACTGTTTTTCCACAGTTTTCAGCAAGTATTCTATTTAATCTTTCTTTAGTCTGGACTAAATTTTTAGCTGCAATTTCAATGTCTGTTGTCTGTCCGGTTAAACCATGACCGCCGATAAGCGGCTGATGAATTAAAATGGAACTGTTCGGAAGAGCAATGCGCTTGCCTTTGGTGCCGCTTGAAAGAAGAAATGCACCCATAGAAGCTGCCATACCAACGCAAATCGTTGAAACATCGCATTTAATATACTGCATTGTATCATAAATAGCCAATCCGTCTGTTACCGAACCGCCCGGTGAATTGATATAAAGGCTTATATCTTTTTCGCTGTCCTGCCCTTCAAGGAAAAGAAGCTGAGCAACAACAAGTGAAGCTGTTTGAGAGTTTACCTCATCCGAAAGAACGATAATTCTGTCATTTAAAAGACGGGAAAAAATATCCATTGAGCGTTCGCCGTTTCCTGTTTGCTCAACAACGTAAGGAACTAATGCCATAAAATCACTACCTTTAATAAATTATTCAACAACTGCTGAATCAACAATTAAATCAACAGCCTTGTTTCTTGCTACATCTTCTGCAATGCGGGCAACAGAAACTGCTTTCTTAACCTGCTCTGCATCCATACCATAGCCTGCACCGATTTTTTCTGCTTCTGTATTGATTTCTTCTTCAGTAGGTTCAATTTTTTCAGCGGCAATAACAGCTGTAAGAGCAAGAGATAATTTAACCTGCTTTTCAGCACCCTCACGAAGAGAGGCCTTGAAGGTTTCCTTATCCTGACCCATGTACTGAAGATATGTATCAAGATCAATACCGCTGTTCTGAAGCTGGTATGAATATTCCTGCATCATCTCATCATTTCTCTGAGCAAACATACATTCAGGAATTTCAACTTCCATTCCCTCAACAACCTGCTCAAGAAGCTGATTTTCAATATCAGCTTTCGCATCTGCTTCTTTCTTCTCTTCGATTTTTGACTTGATATCTGCCTTAAGCTCATCAAGAGTATCGAATTCGGAAACATCCTTTGCAAATTCGTCATCAAGCTCCGGAAGCTCTGTTGCTTTGATTTCATGAATTTTACACTTAAATACAGCTTCCTTGCCTGCAAGTTCTGCTGCATATTCTTCCGGGAAAGTTACATTGACATCGAATTCTTCATTAATCTTGTGGCCTGCAACCTGCTCTTCAAATCCAGGAATAAAGCTGCCTGAACCAAGTTCAAGAGGATAGTTTTCTCCCTTGCCGCCGTCAAAAGCAACACCGTCTGTAAAGCCTTCAAAGTCAATTGTAGCTGTGTCTCCCATTTCGGCAGCTCGGTCTGTTACATCGATAAGACGGGAATTTCTCTTCTGCATCTGAGCAATTTCATTTTCGATATCTTCATCTGATGCTTCAACCGGAAGCTTAACAGCCTTAAGACCTTTATAATCGCCAAGCTTAACTTCAGGATATGTAGTTACTGTCATTGTAATTTCAACACCTTCTGCCTTGCTCATAACAGGAACATCTACATTAGCTGTATCAACAACGTTAAGTTCTGCTTCCTTGAATGCTGCAGCAACAGTTTCCGGATAAAGCATATCAAGAGCCTGCTCGTAGAACATTGCTTCGCCATACATTTTTTCAACCATTCCCATAGTTGCCTTGCCTTTTCTGAAGCCCGGAAGCTGAATGTTCTTTCTTTCCTTTAAGAAAGCTTTTTTGCATGCTTCACAAAAGTCTTCGCTGCTGATTGTGATAGCAAGTTCATAAGTGTTTACATCCGTTTTATTAGATGATTTAAGCGCCATAATTATATGACCTCCTTAATTATTTTATAAATCAATAAATTTTATACATAAAAATTGCACAAACTTTTGTTTTATGCCGTTTTCGTTGAAGTATTATATCACATATAATACGCATTTTCAAGGCAAATTATACTAATAATTATGTTGTTACCCGTTATTTTAAAATAAGATATGGAGTAAAATTCAATCTGTCACAGGAAATAAGTTTGAAATCAATATTTTCTCTGTTTCCGTCTACTGCATATTTTGCTGCATCTCCGTGAAGATGGCCGTAATAACATTTTTTTATTCCATATTCATTCAGCAGTGAAATTATTTCATTGCATTCAGTATTGGTTGTTAATGGAGGATAATGAAGAAATACAATTTTTTCATCACATTTTGCATGTTCAAGACTTGCTCTTAAACGTGATACTTCCCTGTTGAGTATTTTTTCATCATGATCCTCTTCACTTTCAAAAAGCCATCCTCTTGAACCGCAAATTGAAATATTATTATATTTTACAGAATTATTGTGAAGAATTCTTATTGTATCAAAATGATTATCTTCAATGAAGGCATTCATTTTTGACATTGTGTTCCACCAATAGTCATGATTGCCCTTAATAATAATTTTATTTCCGTTAAGAGCATTAATAAACTGAAAATCGGCTTTCAGTTCATCAAAATTCATTGCCCAGCTTATGTCACCTGCAATAACCACTGTATCATTTTCAGATACAATTTTATTCCAGTTTTTTTCTAATTTTTCTGTATAATTATTCCAACCCTCAAAAGTATCCATCGGTTTGTTTGTTCCGAAAGACAGGTGTGTATCTGCAATAGCAAAAAGAGCCATAATTTCTCCTTGAATAAATTAAGTTATAATGTAAAGAATAAAAATGAAGGGAGTGAAAACAATGAACGAAATTAAAGGAATTAGCTGTGAAGCAAAAAACTGTATTCATCATGATAAAGCAAACGGCTGTACAGCCGGTCACATCACTGTAGGCAGCAGAACTGCTACAACATCAACAGACACAACCTGTGAAACTTTTCAGTGCTGTGATGATTGCGGCTGCGGCTGTAAATAAAACAAATGAATAATTAATCAAAAACGGCTCTTAGGTAAACTACCTTACAAGAGCCGTTAATTTTTTAAAGATCAAGAAGCTTAAATACCATTTCACTCATGTTTTCTTTATCGCAGACATTATTGAATCTAACCTCTTTGTCCTTAAGGTTTGCAAGAGGTGCAGGAACAGCTGCGCTTGTTACCTCATTCAGCTTATCAACCATTTCAAATTCATCAAGTTCAGGCGTTTTTCCATCCAGAACAGCCGAAAGAACGCTTTTTGAAAATTTATAAGGAGAAGCTGTTGAATCAATTACAGTTGGAATATCATCATTTGTTTCAGAAACATAATTGTCATATACCTTAACCGCAACAGCAGTATGTGTATCGCAAAGATAATTGTATTTATCAAAATGAGTCTTAATTGTTTCATTAACTTCATCTTCGCTTGCAAAGCCGGCGTTGAATGCAGACTGAATATCTTTGATAAGTGTATCGGAAACCGTGTATTTACCATTTTCTGAAAGCTGCTTCATTAAATCGGCAACAAGCTTATCGTCTTCTCCGCTCATATGATATAAAAGTCTTTCAAGGTTCGAAGAAATAAGGATATCCATACTTGGAGAGGTTGTTGTATAGAAGCTTCTGTTTTTATCATAGGTTCCTGTTTTTAAGAAATCGGTTAAGACATTGTTTGAGTTTGATGCACAAATAAGCGTTTTAACAGGAAGACCCATTTTCTTTGCATAATAGCCTGCAAGAATATTACCAAAGTTTCCTGTAGGTACAACAACGTTGATTTCCTCGCCTGCTTTGATATTGTTCATGGAAATCATATCGCAATAGGTTGAGAAATAGTAAACAATCTGAGGAACAAGTCGGCCCCAGTTGATTGAATTTGCTGAAGAAAACATCATATTTTTATCAGCAAGCTGAGCCTTGATATCCGCATCCGTAAAGATGGTTTTAACTGCACTTTGTGCATCATCAAAGTTACCGTTAATAGCACAAACAGCAACATTCTTTCCCTCTTGTGTTGTCATCTGAAGCTTCTGCATCGGAGAAACGCCGTCAACCGGATAGAAAACAAGTATCTTTGTGTTTTCAACATCCTTGAAGCCCTCAAGAGCAGCCTTACCTGTATCGCCTGAGGTTGCAACAAGAATAACAATTGTTTTGCCCTCTGCTGTTTTCTTTGCGGAAACAGTCATCAGATATGGGAGAAGCTGAAGTGCCATATCCTTGAATGCACAGGTAGGACCATGCCATAATTCGAGAATGTTTTTATTTCCGTTTACATTAACTGTCGGAGCAACAGCAGGAGAAGAAAACTTTTCAGCATTGTATGCACCCTCAACACAGTAGTTGAGTTCTTCTTCCGTAAAGTCTGTTAAAAATTCCTTCAAAACGGTTTTAGCTCTGTCAATATAAGACATAGAAACCATTGAATTGATTTTATCCATAGAAAACTGAGGCAATTCGCATGGAACGAAAAGACCGCCCTCTTCGCTGATGCCCTGAGCAATTGCCTGTGATGCAGTTACCTTTATTGATTTATCACGCGTAGATGTATAA
>JAIDJS010000028.1 GCA_029052085.1 Eubacterium sp. | reverse complement strand
ACGTATAAACACCAGATTATATGTTTGTATAATGGTATGTTTCTTATAAATTGAATGATAAACAGGAGAATGATATGGCAACATTTAATATCTATGGCTGCTGTATATGCAGAGATTTGTTCAGCCTTGTTCCTTATAACACGCATGAGGTAATACATTTTTTGCAGGCTTCATCGCAAACGGTTAATTTTCTGTTTAATACTAAGCCCAAAAAGGAATTAACCCTTGATGATTTTGAAAATATAACAATGCCGAATTTTGAGAAGAAATGTATAATTAATGATTATAATAAAACGCTTGTTGATTATTATACAAAAACATCAGATTTTTTTATTGTTGATTTGATTAATATTGTAAACACAAATCTTATAAAAGAAATTTCTGAAGACGGAACGGAGCATTATTTTACAAATTCTTCCTGGTTCAGCAAGGCTTTTGAAAAGGGTCTTAATGAATTTTTTAAAGACAGTCAGCTTGAAAGATTGAACCGCTTTGATATTTTAGAAGAATACGGCTATGATATGGTATTGGACAATCTTATTAAATGGATTAAGGGGCTGGGCTATAAGGAAGAGCAGATTATTCTGATTGAAGATAACAGAACTCCGTATTATACCCACAAAGGAAAGCTTTATTGCTTTCCTGAATCTACACGTGATAAGGTTAATGATATGGCGGCAGAGGTATATAAAGCCTTTAAAGAAAAATGCAATGGCTGTCATGCTGTTAAAATGCCTGTGGTTACTTATGCTGATTCCAATCATAAGTGGTCTTTGACAGACCAGCACTTTTGCCATGAGGTTTATGAGTATTTATATAAATGCGTGGATGCAATAGCCGATGATTTATCTTTCTGTGATGATAAAATTGCACAGCTAAGAGATGAGTATTCCATACTGCTTTGCAAAAAGCTGAATACTTTAATCAGAAGCAGTCTTGTCGGGAAGCAGTATCTTAATGAAGATTTATCAGCTTCGGGAAAGCATTTCATTGCAGTTCAGGGTGTTCCGTATTATAAGGATTTTGAATGTAACATTCCTGCCGGAATACTTAATGAAAGTCAGGAGGTTATCTGCTTTGATTTCCCGTATGCAAAGCTTTCAACAGGATATGTTAAATCAGAAGATTGTGTTCAGGGTTTGCTTGGCAATGGTGCAGATATCAATGCGGATTGGAAATTGGTAAATAACAGCACCTGCGTTATTGTTAAAGATAATTCAATTGTGATAAAGCATGCCGGAAATGCTTCAAAAGCGCAGATGAATGTTATACAAACCTTAAAACATGCTGAGGAATTATGTGATACAACCGTAACTTTTTCGGTTTTGACCCGTGTTTTGCAACAAGATAATATTGAAAATCGGGGGGGGGGTACAATTGCTTTTATTAACTGTGTTTCGTACAATCAGGGACAGGTTTATATGGGAAAT
>JAIDJS010000279.1 GCA_029052085.1 Eubacterium sp. | reverse complement strand
ATATTGCGTATAAATAATAAGTGTTGTAATAAAATGGTGCTATTTTGGATAAAATTATCAGAGAATAGCACAAGTTATTGAAAAAGTAATTTTATCAGAAATTTGTATTGGATATCAGCTTTAACGGACAAGCTGTTTATCCGGAATATAAAATATATTTTAAGAGGGAGTTGAAATTGTGCCGCTTAATGATTCGTTTTTGCAGGAATTAAAATTCAAAACAGATATTGAGGATATCATTTCAACTTATGTTTCTCTTAAACGCAGAGGTTCAACCTTAGTTGGCTTATGTCCGTTTCATAATGAGAAAACGCCGTCGTTTACAGTTTATCCTGAAACACAGTCCTTTTACTGCTTTGGCTGCGGTGCAGGCGGAGATGCGGTTGGTTTTGTAAGAAAAATTGAAAACCTTGATTATATGGACGCAGTTAAATCCCTTGCTGAACGAGCAGGGATGCAGATGCCTGCTGATGGATATGATGACAGCCTTTCAAAACGCAGAAGAAGAATTCTGGAAGCGAACAGAGCTGCTGCAAAATTTTTTCATTCGGTGTTGCTTTCCGATAACGGAAAAACGGCACTTGGCTATTATTTAAACCGAGGATTAACTAAAAAGATTATAACCAAATTTGGCTTAGGCTATGCTCCTGATTCATGGGATTCTCTTATAAAACATCTTAAATCGCAGGGTTTCACTCTTTCTGAAATGGTTGAGGCAGGTCTTGCCCGCAAAAGCAATAAGGGCAGCTATTATGATTATTTCAGAAATCGCGTAATGACACCGATTATTGATGTCAGAGGAAATGTTATTGCTTTCGGCGGAAGAGTTCTTGACGACAGCAAGCCTAAATATATCAATACAAATGATACGCTTGCTTATAAAAAAACAAATGAGGTTTTCGGACTTAATTTTGCTAAAGACAGCGGAAAAAACAGTATTATCCTTTGTGAAGGCTATATGGATGTTATTTCAATGCATCAGGCAGGTTTTACAAATGCCGTTGCAGGCTGCGGAACAGCATTAACAAGTGAACAGGTGCGCTTAATCTGCAGATATGCAAAAGAGGTCATTTTGGCTTATGATGCGGATGAAGCGGGTCAAAAGGCTTTGACCAAAGCAATTCAGATGTTCAAGCAAACCGATATTAAGATTAAAGTTCCTGTGCTTCAATACGGAAAAGATCCCGATGAGATTATAAAAACAGTCGGGGCTGAAAAATTCGGCGGTATGCTTGAGGGCGCAACAAGTGATCTTGAGTTCAAAATTCTTGATTTACGGAAGAAATATAATCTGAACTTAACGCAGGGAAAAGTGGATTTTGTAAATGAGGTTATAAAAATTATAGCTGATACCTCTCCTGTTGAAAGGGATTTATATGCATCTCGTCTTTCAGATGAGCTTGGTATTGAAAAAAGAACCTTTAATGTACAGCTTGAAGCTTATATGACCAGAAGAAGCAGAACAGAAAAAAGATCAAATTATAAGAAAATAGTAAATGACAGTATAAGGCAGAATGCCAGAATTTCTTATGAAAACGGAGAAACTGCAAAAAAATTCAAGGCAGAGGAAAGAATGATTTACCTGCTTGTGAAATATCCGGATTGCTTAAAGAGCATCGGCGATTTTTCAGCAGATTGTTTAACCCCCGGCTTTATGAGAAAGCTTTTCGGTCTTATCTGTGAAAATATATCAAATGGTGCGGATACCGATATAACCAATTTCGGCGATAAGCTGACAGCCGATGAATGCGGCAGGTATTCGGGAATCATAGCAAGAGGAAAGGAAAGTGCAAATTCCAAGGAAGAATTTTCGGATTGTCTGAAAGTGATTTCGGAAGAGTATAACAGAAAAAACGGCAAGGCCGTTTCCGAAATGAATGATGATGAATTCAGAAAAGCATTTGGAAATACATAAAAAGGAGAATATTATGGAGAAAATTAATCTTACCCCAACACAGCATGTTTCTGAGGAAAAGAAAAACAATGCCTTTAAAAAGCTTGTGGATAAAGGAAAGGCAGTAGGTCATCTTACTGCACAGGAAATAGATAATCTTATTGTTGAGCTTGATCTTGATGTTGATGAGCTGGAGAAGCTTAATGATATGATTGATGGTTCAAATATCAGTATTGTAGATGATTTCTCTGCTGAAGCATTGGACGGAATTACGCTTGAGGTTGATTTGCCCAAGGATACCGATGCGGCAGATACAGTTGCAACAAATGATAATGCTGCTATGGACGATCCGGTTAAGGTTTACCTTAAAGAAATAGGAAGAGTGCCGCTCCTTACGCCTGAGGAGGAAATTGAATATGCCATTCGAATAGCTGATGATGATGCAGTTGCGAAGAAAAGACTTGCAGAAGCCAATCTTCGTCTTGTAGTAAGTATTGCAAAAAGATATGTTGGACGTGGTATGCAGTTTCTTGATTTGATTCAGGAGGGAAATATGGGTCTTATCAAGGCGGTTGATAAGTTTGATTATTCAAAGGGCTTTAAATTTTCCACCTATGCAACATGGTGGATAAGACAAGCTATTACCCGTGCTATTGCGGATCAGGCAAGAACAATCCGTATTCCTGTTCATATGGTTGAAACAATCAATAAGGTTAAAAAGGCAAACAGCCAGCTGCTTCATCAGAACGGTAAAGAGCCGACACCAGAAGAAATAGCTGAGTTCCTTGAAATGCCTACAGATAAAGTAAGAGAAATTCTGAGAGTTGCACAGGAGCCTGTTTCTCTTGAAACGCCTATCGGCGAAGAAGAGGATTCTCATCTTGGAGATTTTATTCCTGATGATGATGCGCTTGCACCTGCTGATGCAGCATCAATGAGTCTTCTTAAAGAACAGCTTGCCGATGTGCTGAAAACATTAACGCCAAGGGAAGAAAGAGTTCTTGCTCTCAGATTCGGTCTTGAAGACGGAAATCCGAAAACGCTTGAAGAGGTTGGCAAGGTATTTAATGTTACACGCGAACGTATCCGTCAGATTGAAGCCAAAGCATTAAGAAAGCTTCGCCACCCAAGCAGAAGTAAAAAATTGAAGGACTTTTTAGACTAATGGTTACACAGGAACAGATAAACAGAATTAATGAGCTTGCCCGCAAATCCAAAGCGGATGGGCTCACGCAGGCTGAAAAGGAAGAACAGGCAAAGCTTCGCCGTATCTATATTGACAGCTTTAAGGAAAGCCTTGTGGGTCAGCTTGAAAACACCTATATTGTTGACGAAAAGGGTAATAAAAAAAAGATAACGAGAAAAAGTAAATGAAGAAATTAATTATTATTGAAGGCTTGGACGGCAGCGGAAAATCAACTCAGGTAAAGCTGCTTGAGGATTATTTTTCGGAACATGCAATTGATTATAAAAAAATAAAACTGCCGGATTATGACAGTCCGTCCAGCACGCTTGTTAAAATGTATCTTGGCGGTGAATTCGGAAAATCAGCAGATGATGTTAATGCGTATGCTGCAGGTGCATTTTATGCTGTTGACAGATTTGCGTCTTACAAGCTGGATTGGGGCAGGGATTACGAGAACGGAACAGTTATTCTTGCAGACAGATATGCAACCTCTAACTCTATTTATCAGATGGAAAAGATTGATGAGGCTGACTGGGATAGGTATCTTGAATGGAGTGCTGATTTCGAATATAATAAAATCGGTATTCCGAAGCCGGATGCGGTTATTTATCTTGATATGCCTGTTGAAATTTCTCAAAGGCTTATGTCTGCCCGTTATAACGGTGATGAGGGTAAAAAGGATGTTCATGAGGTAAATGTTGAATTCCTGCAAAAATGCCGAAAAGCAGCGCTGTACACTGCAAATAAGCAGTGCTGGAAAGTTATTCAGTGCTCAGACGGAGAAAATCCGCTTCCTATTAATGAAATACATAATAATATTATAGAAATTATTAAAGAGGAATTATGCTAGAATTTAAAATACCTGAAATGAGTGACAAAAAGTGGATTGATGAATGCTTATCTAATGCACACAGTATGAACTGCGAATATACTTTCGGCAGTATTTATATCTGGCATACTGCATACAGCACTAAGGTTGCAAGGTATAAGGACTTTTTTATCTGCCGTTGGGGCAGGGACAAGTATTCTTATTCACTTCCTATCGGCAGAGGGGATTTTAAAGATGCCGTTCTGCAGATTATTAATGATGCCAAAGAGCTTGGAATAACGCCTGTTATCTACGGCGTAACAGAAAGCTATAAGGAAATGCTTAATACGTTCTTTCAGGGCGAATTTGAGTATTCTTATGATGACGGCAGTAACGATTATATTTATAATACATCAGATCTTGCTGAGCTCAGAGGCAAAAAGTATCACGGAAAAAGAAATCATATAACGAATTTTAAGAAAAATAATCCGGATTGGTGCTATGAAGAAATTAATGAAGATAATATTTCTGATTGTATAGAGCTTCATACAAATTGGATTTATGATAAGGATGAGAATGATTCTGATTATTCTCTTGAATTTGAATCTGTTTTGACCGGATTTGAGAATTATAAGAAACTCGGCTTTAAAGGCGGAATTATCAGAGTTAATTCAAAGGCTATTGCTTATACTTATGGTGAAAAGGGGGCAAACAATTGCTTTGTTTCCCATTTTGAAAAAGCACCTGCCGATATTCAGGGAGCATACGCAATTATAAATCAGGAATTTGCAAAAAGGCTTCTTGAGGATGGCTATGAATTTATAAACAGAGAAGAAGATTTGGGTATTGAGGGCTTAAGAAAGGCTAAGCAGTCTTATCATCCGTCCTTATGGCTCAAAAAAGAAAGTGCAAAATATATAGGAAAATAATGATTAAATTTACTGATGATCAAGAGCAGATTGTTTCATTGTGGAGAAGTGTTTTCAGTGAGGACAGCAGAGAAGATGTACTGTTTTTTTTAGAAAACGGTAAAAATGTTAATTGCCTTGGCTTTTTTGAAGAGCAGAAATTGGTTTCCATGCTTTTTCTTGTTGATTGCAGGTATTGTGATTTAAAGGGCAAATACGTTTATGCTGTATGCACTGATGAAAAATTCCGAAATAAAGGATATTCTTCCTGTCTTATCAAGGAAGCAAAAAAGTATATGAATGATTTTTTATGGCTGATTCCTGCCCATAAATCTTTATTTGACTTTTATGCAAAATTCGGTTTTGAAACAAAGCTTTATTCTGATAAAGCTTATGAAACTGGCTCGTATACACATC
>JAIDJS010000278.1 GCA_029052085.1 Eubacterium sp. | reverse complement strand
TGATATATCAGAGATGAATTCTTCATTTTTCTTGGTTTCAAGAAGCGTATTGCTTTTCTCAAGCCTTATAATATTCTCAAGATCCGATACGCTGTTCTGCAGCATTGCAAAGCTGTTATCCATAACACTGAAATCAGTTAACTTGCCGTTATTTATAAATTCATCAATGCTTTCTCTAAGAGCTGTTATCTGCTTTTTACGCTTTATTTCAAATATCAAAACAATAAACAAAACAACAAGCAACACAGCCACAAAAACAGAAAGATTTATTTCAAGCACAGACATTTAATGCTCCTCCCATCTGTAGCCGACACCTCTTACGGTAATGATATGCTCTGCGCCGATTTTTTCACGCAAACGGCTGATGTGAACGGAAAGCGTATTATCATCAATGAAATTATTGTTGTCATCCCAGATATTCTGAAGCAATGTATTTCTTGTTACAATAATTCCGTTATTTCTTATAAGAATAGACAAAATCTGAAATTCCGTTGGAGTAACAAAAATATTTTCTCCGTTTTTCATAACAGTTATCGTTTGAGAATTTATTGTAATATCCTTGCTTTTCATAACTGAGTTGCTGCTTCTTCTGAGAAGCGCACGAACACGGGAAAGCAATTCCAACAGCTTAAACGGCTTGGTTACATAATCGTCTGCTCCTGCATCCAGACCGCGCACAATCTGAATTTCATCATCACAGGCTGTAAGAAAAAGAATGGGTGTATTATTATCTGTTTTTCTTATTTTCGAACATAAATCCAAGCCGCTACCGTCAGGAAGCATAACATCAAATATAATTAAATTATATCTTGATTTTGAAATGGCTTCTTCGGCTTCTCTGCAGGTGCCTGCACACTCAGTTGCATAGCCCTCTCGCTGAAGCATTTCCGAAAGACCTTCACGCAAAAAAACATCATCTTCAAGTATAAAAATTTTTTCGTTCATTTTTCCACCTCTTGCAACAGATTATCTTAATGTTAACATATAAAGAAAAATTAAGCAAATTACAATAACGTAAAAATTAGATATTTTAAGGCAGACAGCAGGATTTAATGTGAATTATGCCGAACTTAGAAAATTACACAAATTGATGTTTTTTAATAATATATTGACAGGAAATATACCTTGTGTTACAATGTATACACATAGCATTACAAGGTATAGTTACGGAGGTTGATTATGAGATACAGCAAAGAATTGTTGAAAGGAAGTACTCCCCTTTTAATTTTAAGTGTGCTGAAAAATAATGATCTTTATGGTTACAGAATTATTCGCGAGCTTGAAATACGCTCTGAAAATATGTTTGAAATGAGTGAGGGCACACTTTATCCGATACTCCACGCTCTTGAAAAAGAAAAGCTGCTTACAAGCTATTGGAAAGAATATGACGGTAGACGCAGAAAATATTACCACATAACCGACTTAGGATTAAAGCAGTTTCAAGAAAAAAAGCAGGAATTTATTTCCTATTCACAAAGCGTTACAAAGGTACTTGATTTTGCATAAGGGTGATTTATGAATAAGCAAGAATATATAGAAAAGGTTCTTTGGCAAATAGACGGTAAAGCATATCTTAACGAAATCAAAGCAGAGCTGGAAAACCATATAGAAGACCGAAAAGAATACTACACAAACGCCGGATATGACAATGAAATTGCCGAAGAAAAGGCTGTTGCGCATATGGGCAGTGCCGAGGACATCGGCGAAGAAATGAATATGCTTTATAACTACAAAAAGCATAAAATAATAAGTATTGTAGGCTTTAGTTTACTGATTATCTGCTTGCCGTTTCAGTGGTTCTTAACCTACATTTTTGATGGTATATTCTCAATTGTTAAATACTTTTCTGTATTTAATCTGATATTCCTTGCTGTAATCTACAGATGTACGCTGTATTCAAGAGGCAGAGTGCTTATGTTTTCACAGGGAATCATTTCCTTTTGTATGTTTTTTTATATGATTTCTGATATGATCAAATTGCTTGATTTGCTCATATCATATTCCTGCGTTACAGCAATTACCCTTTTTATTCACAGCATTGTCTGCTTTACCTGCACAGCTGAAATCAATTCAGCAATAAAAGGAAATCCAAATAATGCAGTTATGAAAAGGTATAGAATGTGGGAAAAAGGGTTATATATACTTACTGCAATCTGCACTTTAATACGCATAGCGGGGTTATCACTATTTAATTAATATTATGAGGATATACATATGATTTTTCTTATACCGATTTTCTTTATAATAATGCTTTTTGCAGATATGGGTTCAAAATATGAAGTTAGTAGGATTGTATTATTTTTATCGCTCATAATAGTATGTGTATTCATAGCACATATTTATCTGCTTGCACTTACCGTCAAAAGAAGTGCACAAAAGAAAGGCTTGGCATCTGATTGGACATGGGCAATTCTTACCTTTGTTTTCGGAATACCTGCCGCAATCATTTTTGCATTTTTTGCAGGCGGAATTGATGATAACGAAAACAAAAAAGTAAAAAACAATTCTGCTGTTCTTACTTCAATATCATTTACGCTTCTGGCTGCCTCTATAATCGGAACAATCTGTACAGGAATGTTCAGCGAATACTACACTTCATCACACTTTCCAACAGAACATCCATACTATGTAACCGAAGATGGTCAGAAAGTTATATATGACAAAATGGGAAATGCCTATACTCGCGAACAGGCTGAAACTTTTAAATACTATGACCGCAACGGAAAAACCTATGTCCCAATCTGGCATTATGGTTTATTTGCAAGCGAGCCCGATGTACATGAATACAACTGTATAGAAGATGGAAAAGTATATGACGAGTTTGAATATAATTTGGTTATTGACAGTGATGGTTATTTTGTAATTTTCCCAGATGATGTTTTGGAGTTTTCTATGGGGGATTTATATGATTATTATGATAAAAATGGTAATATTTATTTTTATCCCGAACGCTGCAATTGGACACCTGATGGAGAACTTGATTTTGATACAGAAGCTTTTGATAAAATGACATATCAGGATATTTTAGACTACGAAAAAG
>JAIDJS010000277.1 GCA_029052085.1 Eubacterium sp. | reverse complement strand
ATCTTTATCCTTTGTAACTCCTCTGAAAAGCATTTTATCCATTTTTACCTTCTCCTTTACGATTGTTCCCTGAACGGGATTTAATGATGAAAGAACTTCAAGTTCTACTGAATATTTTTTAGCCATTTCAACCGAACGGTTATTAAGCACCTGAGCACCGAGAGTTGCAAGTTCAAGCATCTCATCATAAGTGATTTCATCAAGCTTAACTGCTGATTCGATTTTTCTTGGATCTGCTGTATAAACACCTTCAACATCAGTGAAAATCTGGCATTTATCTGCATGAAGAGAAGCAGCAATAGCAACTGCCGATGTATCCGAACCGCCTCTGCCGAGCGTTGTTAAATCATCATATCTGTTTATACCCTGGAAACCTGCAACAACAACAATATTATGCTTTGCGATTTCAGCCTGAAGTCTGTTTGTTTTAATATTCTTGATACGGGCAGAACCATAAACTGAATTTGTATTAAAGCCTGCCTGCCAGCCAAGAAGTGAAATTACAGGGAAACCAAGACTTTCAATAGCCATTGCAAGAAGTGAAATAGAAATCTGCTCTCCGGCTGTTAAAAGCTGATCCATTTCTCTTATTGCAGGATTTTTATTGATTTCCTGCGCTTTCGCAATTAAATCATCTGTTGTATCGCCCTGTGCAGAAACAACAACTACAACATCGTTGCCTGCTTTATAAGTATCCGTTACGATACGGGCAACATTCATTACTCGGGCAGCATCCGCTACGGAAGAGCCGCCGAATTTCTGAACAATCAAAGCCATAAATATATTCTCCTCCTGTTAATAATTTGTAACCTTAATTATATTTAAAACTTCTGCGTTTTCGAGCTTTTTCATAAGCTTATTCTCAGTCATACAATCCGTTATAAAGGCAACCTCATCAGATGGCTGACCCTTTCTTGAAAGGAATTTAACATTATGAAAAATCGTTTTAACCTGATTTTCGCTCATCTTGGCACGAACATAGAAAGGCATTTCAATAGTTGATTTATAGTCAACAACATAATCCTCTTCTCCTTCACCCCAGCCGAAAATCTTTCTTCTATCTACATGCTTGGCGCAATCCACCATATCTGCAACAACAGCTGAAGCAGTAGGAAGCTTACCTGCTCCTCTTCCGTAGAAGCAAACATCGCCTACCGCATCGCCTCTTACAAGAATGGCATTGAATACATCTCTTACAGAAGCAAGCTGGCTGCCGTTATAAACAACAGCAGGGCTTACAAAAGCAGCAATTCTGTTTTCATCAATATACTTAATCTGACCAAGCAGCTTAATAACGCCGTTTACGGATGAAATATAGGATACATCCTCAAGAGAAATATTGGAGATACCCTCTGTAGCAACCTGATTCGGATAAACATGCTTGCCAAAAGCAAGTGAAGCAAGAATGCAGACCTTTCTGCAGGCATCGTGACCTTCAACATCAGCTGTTGGATCTTTTTCAGCATAGCCATTATCCTGAGCAAGCTTAAGAGCTGTTTCAAAGCTCATATCCTCTTCAATCATTTTAGTTAAAATAAAGTTTGTTGTTCCGTTTAAGATACCTGCAACGCCCTCAATATTATTACCGGCAAGGCACTGTGCCATCGGTCTGATAATAGGGATACCACCGCCGACACTTGCTTCAAAAAGATAGTTTGTGTTACCCTCTTCAGCAGCCTTAAGAAGCTCAAGACCCTTTTGAGCAACAAGCTCTTTATTCGAGGTAACAACTGCTTTACCCGCTTTCAAAAGCTTCATTGTAAAATCAAAAGCAGGATTTACACCGCCCATTGCTTCGGCAACAACCTTTATTTCGGGGTCATTTAAAATATCGTTGAAATCCTTTGTGAATTTATCACTGTGCGGATCATCCGGGAAATCACGCAAATCAAGAATATATTGAAGTTCAAGAGATTCTCCGCCGATTCGTTTGGCAATAACATCCCTGTGGGTTTCAATAACCTCAACAACACCCGAACCAACAGTGCCGTAACCCATAACTGCTATTTTCATATTAGTCCTCCTAAATTATCTGCTAACCGCTTTCACGCCGTTTACAGCTTTAAGTTTTTCAATAAGTTCTTCAACAGACACTGACATTTCAGCAATCCTCATCGTTAACGAAACCTTGGCAATGCCGTTTTGAGGCACATCCTGATTAATGGAAAGCACATTGGCATCAACTAAAAAGATTTCATTTACAACGGCAGAAAGCACACCCTTTGTATCAACAAGCGTAAGAGATAGGGTTTCTATTTCCTCTGCATTTTCGGGATTATACTCAAATACACCATCTTTATATTTATAATATGCAGACCTTGAGATACCCGCCATTTTTGCAGCCTGGGTTGCACTTTGAGCATCGCCGGATGCAAGGTAATTCTTTGCTTCAAGCACCTTACTGTAAACTTCAGGCAATATATCGGCATTTACAAGAAGATAATTCAGTTTGCTCAATTTAGTGTCCACCACCCGTGTACAGTGTTTTGTTCTGAAAAACATTTTAGATATAATAACACGGCTTTCAAAAATATGCAATAGCAAATTTAAAATTTTTATTTGTTTTACTTGAATAATACTTTATATTGATTTATAATATAAAATTATAATAAGTATATTATTAAGGAGGACAAAATGATACCCCACGTTGAAAAGAAAAGAGCTTTTATAATTAATTTTGTATACATCGCAATCATATTAGGATTGGTATATGTTTTCTTCAAATATTTATTCTGGCTTACAGCGCCGTTTTTATTATCATTTTTATTTGCTGTAATTCTTCAGAAGCCCCTAAGATTTCTGGACCGAAAAACAAAAAACAAATGCCAAGCATTATGGAGCATAAGTATAGTTTTTATTTAAATCGCAGTCGTTATGTTTACGCTTAT
>JAIDJS010000276.1 GCA_029052085.1 Eubacterium sp. | reverse complement strand
ATATTATACATATCAAAGGGGGAGCAAAATTTTGCTTCCCCTTAAAATTTTTTGGATATACTAAATGGTGTTGGTGTGAAAAATCACACTAAGCTCGGTTATATTGCCCTCAAAATTTGCATATGGTATCATTTTGAGATGGCTAAATTTACATTCACGCCTTATCCGGCTACAACAAGGACAATCGTGATTTTCAATTATATCTGTAGCCGGAAAGGCTATGTGTATTACTATGAAAAAAATTCTTGTTTTAAACGGCCCCAATCTTAATATGACGGGAATCAGAAAAAAGAATGTTTACGGCGGCGAAACCTTAAAGCAGATTAATGAGGAATTGAAAATCTACGGTAAGGCAAACGGTGCCAAAGTGTCATTTTTCCAGTCTAACCACGAGGGCGATATGATTGACATTATCCACGAAAGCAAGGATGAATTTGACGGCGTAGTTATCAATGCCGGCGCATATACGCATTATTCCTATGCAATTCGTGATGCAATAGAAGCAGTATCTGATTTTACCCCTTTTGTTGAGGTTCATATGAGCGATATTCATAAAAGAGAGGATTTCAGAAAGATTTCCGTTATAACGGATGTTTGTGTAAAACAAATCTGCGGCTATGGCAAGGACAGCTATAAAATGGGTATTGATTTATTAATGGAAATATTATAAAATATATTAGTAAAAAATAAAAACAATTAACGGAGGTATATTTTTATGGTATCAGCAGGTGATTTCAGAAACGGCGTTACTTTTGAAGAGGATGGCAATGTTCTTCAGGTTATCGAGTTTCAGCATGTAAAACCTGGTAAGGGTGCTGCTTTCGTAAGAACAAAAACAAAAAATGTTATTACAGGTGCAGTTACAGAAAAAAGCTATAATCCATCAGCTAAATTCCCAACAGCTTTCATTGAAAGAAAAGAAATGGTTTATTCATATAGCGATGATGGTCTTTATTATTTTATGGATCAGGAAACATTCGATATGGTTCCTGTTGCAGAAGCTGATTTAAGCGATAATTTCAGATTTGTTAAGGAAAACGATGTTTGCCGTATTCTTTCTTATAAGGGTAAGGTATTCGGCGTTGAGCCGCCGACATTTGTTACACTTGAGGTTACAAAAACAGATCCGGGATTCAAGGGCAATACAGCTACAAATACACTTAAGCCTGCAACGCTTGAAACAGGCGCAGAAATCCGTGTTCCTCTTTTCATTAATGAGGGCGATTCTATCCGTGTTGACACAAGAACCTGTGAATATATGGAAAGAGCATAATTAAAAGGAGTAAATATTTATGAATACAATTGAAAGTCTTGGATATCTCAAGGGTCTTATTGACGGTCTTGAGGTTAAAAATGAATCCGAAGCAAAAATTTATAAAGCAATTATCGAAGTAATCGAAAATATTGTTGATGATATCGATGATATTTATGAGGAAATTGATGCTGTTGAGGAGCAAGTTGATGAGATTGACGAAGCTCTTGCAGATGTAGAGGATTACCTTGATGATGATTGTGATTGTGACTGTGACTGTGATTGCTGCGAATATGAGCTTGAATGCCCTGCCTGCGGCGAAGCAATCGTTGTTGATGAATGCACAATTGAAGAGGGCGGCATTGAATGTCCTTCCTGCGGTGAATACCTTGAATTTGAGCTTTCCTGTGATTGCGAAGAGGATTCTGACGAAGAATAATTGATGTTTTAAATCCGTAAAGCATTATTGCTTTACGGATTTGCTTATGGATAAAGAAAAAACGAACGGATATTAAAACCGTTCGTTTTTTTGTTGTGCTTTTGTCTATTGTTTAGCCTAAAGCATCCTTTGCTGCGTCGCCAACCTTTTTGGCTGCATTGCCTGCACCGTCTGCTGCCTCGTCTGCTGCTTCGCCGATATCGGAAACTGCTTCGCTGGCATTATTGCCAATGTTGTCTGCTTCGTCGCTGACCTTAGTAGCATCATCTTCAATCATATTGCTTGTGTTTTCTGTTGTGCTTGTGGTTGAAGTTGTGTTGTTTGTTGTAGTTTCCGTACCGTTGTTGTTTTTACTGCAGCCAACAAAAATTGCGGCAAGAACTGCAAAAGCAAGTGCAAAAACTATGATTTTAGTTTTCATATTAACTACTTCCTTTCTGTTATATTATTATCTGTTGGTTTTCTATTATTCAAAATTATTTTTTATTGTTTATTTCGTTAAGGTTCCGTTATCGGAATAGAGCAGCATAAGAATGTTTTCCTCTTCTCCTGTAGTTGTATTCATATAAATCAATACTTCATCGCCGGTTGCCTTATTTCTGCAATGGTATTCAACGCAGGGTGCTTCTTTGCCGTTCTTTTTCGGAATAACACAGTGTCTTGATGAAATAATTTCAACATGGCTTGAAATCTTTTTCTGCAAATCTTTTTCAGCGATTTTCATTGAAAAATCGCCTCTTTCCCTGTGATTTGTCAAAAATCCATCGGCTTCAAGTGAATAGATTTTTCCGTCAGCAAGAGAAACGCCTACCTTAATTAAATCGGAATAGTAAATAACATTGTTTTTTGAATAGGCAAAGTTTATTACACAAACATTGTTTTCAACTGCGTAATAGGTTTGTACCATATCCTGATATCCGAGCTTCTTAAGATATGCTTTCGCAACATTAACGGCATTCTCCTGCGTAATGGATTGGGAAGTAACCTTGCCGCTGCCCAGAATATAAGCTACATATCCGCCGCCCTTGGAAACAGCAACCGTGTATCCGTCCATTGTATAGTTATAGCAGGGTATAGCTCCGTTGCTGTCTCCGGAATAGGTCAGTTTATCTGTATTAACATAAAGTGCTTTTGCTGCTGTTTTCAGGCACTCGTCCCTTGTTTTTGCAGGAGCATCCTTCGTAACGGCCGGCTCTCTGTTCAGTACGGCATCTGCAAACGGACCGTCATAAATCAGGGTAGGATAATCTGCAAAAGCTTCTTCCGCCTGTGTGAAATCAAGGGAAAGAGAAGCAACATTTGCATTGGAATTCTTACTTTTTACTTCATTTCCTGTTATATCTCCGCCGTTTGTACACCTTGTTACCATTTCTTTAACGTTTTTGGAATAGCTTTTTGCATATTCCAAAAGATTTTGCATGTTCTTATATTCCTCATCGCTGATTTCGGTGCCGGTTCTTGTTTTTTCGGAAAGATATTTGGAATAATCGGCAGCCTGGCTTAAAAACTTATATGTGCCGCTGAGATTCATCTGTTCAATCGGCAGATGCGAAAGCTCGTTTTTTGCAAGGCTGCATTCGGAATATAAATCCTCTGAAAGCGTTGCCATCATGGTTGGCGTTGCAGCATATCCGCTTTTTGTTAAATTGGTTTCAATCGAATCAAGGCATTCGGATAATTCCATTAAGCTTTGCTGATAAACTGCCTCCAGCTTAGTTTTATATGCCGTGCTTTGATTGTTTCCGATAATTGCATATGCAGCAAGCACTGCAACAATGCAAACAGCATAAGAAAAAAGTCTTATAGTATTACGAAATGACATATGTTTCAACCTCCGTTTCTATTTTTACCCGAAAAAACTAAAAACATACAAAAAAACCTTTAAAACCCTCAAGTATTTTGATATAATATAATTTAATTAAATAAAGTGACTACTTATAATTTATATATACGGGGTACTTTTAACATGTTTTGTAAAAAAAATAAAAGCAGAATTGTGGTTAAGGTAGGAACATCAACCTTAACTCATAAAACAGGGAAAACCAATATTGCAAGAATTGCAAAGCTTGCTTCCGTTTTGTCTGATTTGAAAAATGCAGGGCATGAGGTTATTCTTGTTTCCTCCGGTGCAATCGGTGTCGGAACGGGTAAACTCAGGCTTTCCGAAAAGCCGTCAACAACAAAGGGGCTTCAGGCTGCCGCGGCTGTCGGTCAATGTGAATTAATGTTTCTTTATGATAAATTGTTTTCCGAATACGGTGTTGTTGTAAGTCAGCTTCTTTTTACATCGGATGAGCTTTATAATGAGGAAAGCAAAGGGCATCTTGTAGATACGTTTAATCAGCTTCTTGAATATGATTGTCTTCCGATTGTTAATGAAAACGATTCTATATCGGTTGAAGAGCTTCTGAATGGAGATAATGATTGTCTGTCGGCAAGAGTTGCTGAAATAACAAATTCCGATTTGCTTATACTTTTAACAGATACAGATGGGCTTTATGACAGTAATCCTGCAGAAAATCCCGATGCCAAGCTTATTGAAAGCGTTGATGAAATCAATGATGATATCCGTTCTATTGCAGGCGGTGCAAGTGCAAAGGGAACAGGCGGCTTTATAACGAAGGTCAAGGCTGCTGAGATTGCAACCTCGGCAGGTATTCCTGTTGTAATTATGAACGGCTCAAAGCCGACTGATATATATAAGGTGCTGGACGGAAAATCCGTAGGCACATTCTTTAAGGCGGTGTAACCATGATATCTTTAGGAAAGAAAGCTCTTGAAGCAAAGGACTTTTTGGCTTCTGTAACTGAAGAACAGAAGAATGAAGCATTAAAGGCGATTGCGGATGCTTTGAGAGAAAACAGCGAAACAATTATTGATGCGAATAAAATTGATATTGAAAACGGTAAAAAAGCAGGTCTGAACAAAGGAATTATTGACAGATTAATGCTTGATGAAAAAAGAATTAATGATATTGCCGACAGTGTTATAAATGTTATCCATCTCCCGGATCCCTGTGGTATAACGCTTGATAAGGTTGAAAGACCGAACGGTCTTGTTATCAAAAAGGTTTCGGTTCCGATCGGTGTTATAGGTATTATTTATGAAGCCCGTCCGAATGTTACTGCTGATGCAGCTGTGCTTTGTCTGAAAAGCGCAAATGCCGTTATTCTTCGCGGCGGCAAGGAGGCAATCAATTCAAATATAGCAATTTCATCTGTTATGAGAGCTGCAATCAAATCCTGCGGATTTGATGAAAACTGTATCCAGCTTGTTACCGATACCTCAAGAGAGTCAGCAAATGAAATGATGAAAATGAACGGCTATCTGGATTGCCTTATTCCGAGAGGCGGTAAAAATCTTATTAAATCCGTTGTTGAAAATTCAACGGTTCCCGTTATCGAAACAGGCTCGGGCAACTGTCATATTTATGTTGACGAATATGCAGATGTTGATATGGCTGCGGAAATTATTTTCAATGCCAAAACGCAGCGTATCAGCGTTTGTAATTCCTGTGAAAGTTTAGTTATTCACTCGGCAATAATAAATAAGGCTATGCCTAAAATCAAAGCTCTTCTTGATAGAAAAAATGTTGAAATCCGCGGCGATGCACGCGCTGTGCTTGCGGCTGACGGCATTCTTCCTGCAAGCGAGGAGGATTTTTCAACAGAGTATCTTGATTATATTATCAGCGTAAAAACGGTTGATAGTCTTGACGAGGCTGTTAAACATATAAATAAACATTCAACCCGCCACAGTGAGGCAATTATAACCAGTAATGAAGAGCACGCCAAAGTGTTTCTGCAGCGTGTGGATTCCTCTTCTGTTTATGTTAATGCGTCAACAAGATTTACGGACGGCGGTGAATTCGGTCTTGGTGCCGAAATCGGTATTTCAACTCAGAAACTTCATGCAAGAGGTCCTATGGGGCTTCGTGAGCTTACAACTACTAAATATCTTGTTTTCGGAAACGGACAAACAAGATAAATTCTGAATGCAAATTTTTCAGGTCTGATTTGGCTTTGAAAATAAAGGTAAATAAATGGATAAGTATAAAAAACTAGCTTCAAATACAATTATTTTTGCAATAGGAACCTTTTCGTCCAAGCTTCTTACGGTTTTGCTTACTGCTTTTTATACCCGTGTTATGGAAGCAGGGGATTTTGGCGGAGCTACTTCTATTCAAAATGCTGTTAATATTCTTGTTCCGATTGTTACGCTTGCCGTAAATTCTGCGGCATTAAGGTTTTCAATAGATAAATTCACGAATAAGAAAAGCGTGTTTACAACCGGAGTTGTAACAACATTAACAGGTTTTGCAGTTTTTTGCCTGCTTTCGCCTTTTGTTTCTAAAATCACGATTAATGATTTTAATATGGGTGAATATGTTGCTGTGCTTTATCTTATGCTTCTCGGATCCTCTCTTCGCCAGCTATGCCAGCAGTTTGTAAGAGGTATGGGAAATGTTAAGCTTTATGCGATAGACGGAGTTATAGCAACGGCAACCTCTGCAGGCTTTACGTTCCTCTATCTTGGCGTGTTCAAATGGGGAATAAACGGCTATATTCTTTCTATTTTTACAAGTGATATCTGCTCGGTTATTCTGATGTTTGCTGTTGCAAAGCTTTGGAAATATATTGATTTTAAAAAAGGCCTTGATAAGCGAATATCTGTTCCGATGCTGAAATATTGTATTCCTCTTATTCCTACTGTTGTTCTTTGGTGGATAATAAATGTATCGGATCAGTATATGGTTATCTTCTTCAAGGGTGTTGCTGAAAGCGGTATCTATAATGCTGCATATAAAATTCCGAATTTTGTTATCATTTTTTCAACTATATTTATTGATGCCTGGCAGCTCTCGGCTGTTGACGAATACAACAGCAGGGGAAATTCAAAATTCTTTTCGGATGTATTTAATGTTTACAGCGGTGCGCTGTTTGTTGTAGGGGCATTTCTTATAACGCTTTCCAAGTTTATAACAAGCATATATCTCGGAAAGGAATACTATGAATCGTGGCAATATGAGCCTATTTTGGTTATTGCAACAACATTTTCCTGCCTTGTAAATTTTTACGCTTCTATTTATATGGCAAAGAAAAAAAGCGTTCTTTCTATGCTTACGGCGGGTGCCGGTGCAATTATAAATATTGTTTTGAATCTTGTGTTTATACCAAAGCTCGGCGCTTATGGTGCGGCTATTGCAACTGCGGTATCTTTTGTTGTTGTGTTTATTATCAGAGCTAAAAATACAAAGCAGTTTGTTAATATAAGAATTGATCATTCAAG